>CAYRFL010000003.1:24563-73658 GCA_964423515.1 uncultured archaeon | reverse complement strand
CACCTTCTCCACCTTCTCCACGATCTCCACTATCTCCACCTTCTCCACCTTCTCCACCTTCTCCACGATCTCCACTATCTCCACCTTCTCCACCTTCTCCGTCTCCTCCTTCACTTCCTTGAGGGCTTCCAGTGCCTCTTCTTCGCTCCCGCCCCCTCCTTCGGCCTCCTCCTCGATCACGTCGAAGGTCACCACCTCGTCCTGAGCCGTCGCATCAACGATCTCGACCTCGTCCGGCAACCTTGCCTTGGGATCCATTATCATGACCTTGATGCCGATTATTCCAAGCTTCTTCTTCGCCTCGGCAAAACCTATGTCCATCCACTTGAGCGCGGTATCTCCGCAGTACTTGATGTGACCCCTGCTGAACTTCTCGGTGCGATGTCTCTGTCCCGTGAGCTTTCCCGATAGTATGATCATGCATCCCTTCGCCCCTCCCTCCATTATTCGTCTTACCGTTGAATGGCCAGCCCTCCTGAAATGCCATCCTCTCTCCAGGGCCGAGGCCAGCTTCTGGGCCATGATCTGTGCGTTCGTGTTCGGGTTCTCCGAGTCCCGAACCTCGATCTGGGGCTTCTCGAAGTTGAACTTCTCCTCCACATCCTGGGTCAGCTTCTTTATGGTCATCCCTTTCCTTCCGATGACCAATCCGGGCCTCTCCACTGTAAGAGTTATCCTGGTGCCGTGAGGTGTGCGGTGTATCTCCATACCGCCGAAACCGGCCCTTTCCACCTCTTTCTCTATGGACTCTTTCAGCAGGACACGGCGGATGTTCTCCTCTACGAACTTTCTCTCGGAGCTCATATTTCTTCCTCGCTCTCTTCTATGACTATCTCAACGTTGACGCCCACCAGGTTCTTGGGCGTGGTCCTCCCCCTTGCCCTTGGAAACCAGCTGTTGGTGGTTCGACCCTTGTAGGATGAAATGTGGGCGATGAAGGTGTTCTCGGGGTCGATGCCCTTGAACTCGGCGTTCGCCTTTACATCCTGAAGAAGACGCAATACCTCCTTTGCGGCCTTCACCGGAAATTTTCCAGGACCTACCTTTCCCCGGCGGTGGGATACGGAGTGCTTGTATCTCTTGAAGGGGACCGCCACCTTCTTCTCGACAATTCCTTCGAGCAACTTCTCGGCCGTGGTGACCTTCCTGCCCCGGAGAAAACGACACAGCTCCACGGCATGTTTGGGAGATATGTTCAACTCTCTGCCGAAGGCCTTTGCCATTGTCTTCTGGTCGGTGGTTATGGAGTATGGACTCATATCATCACCTTACTTGAGCGGCATGTATTTCGACGATCGCGTGGCGCCCACGCCGGGGCCCGTGTGCTTGACCGTCTTCCGGGTGAGTGCGAACTCTCCCAGGAAATGACCGATCATCTCGGGAATGATCGTGAAGTTTACGAATCCCTTTCCATTGTACACTGCCACGGTCTTTCCTACGTATGCGGGCATGATTATATGATCCCTGGCGTGTGTTTTCACCACTTCTTCGAGCTTTGCCTTCAGTATCTTTTCCTGCAGATCTATGTTCTTCACGTTATAACCCCTATCGAGGGTTCTCCTCACTCTGGCAGGGAACAGAGAGATGAGCTCTTCCTTCGGCAGCTCGTTGAGTTTTTCCATGGTGTATCCCTTGTACTGGAACACCTTCTTCTCCCTGACGGCTATCCGCTCCCTTCTCTTCCTCGCCTTTCTCCTGGCCGCCCGGGGAGTGCTCGGCCCTTTCTTGGATCTCTTCTTCCCCAATCGATCACCTCAGCCTCTTCTTCTTGCGCTTCTTTTTCTTCTTTGGGGCAATGTTCCCGACCTTCCTTCCAGGCCAGGCGTTGCGGGAGACGGTGCTGGGCTTGCCCACATGCTGATGCCCTCCACCTCCGTGGGGATGGTCCACCGAGTTCATGGCCACCCCGCTGACCCTTGGCCAACACTTGGCCCGGGAGCGAAGGGAGTGATGCCTCGTTCCGGCCTTGACGAAGGGTTTCTCCCTCCTTCCCCCTCCTCCTGACAGGCCCAGAGTGGCCCTGCATTCGGGATTGAACGCCTTGAAATTTCCCGAGGGAAGCTGAAGCATCACCTTCTTCCCATGACTTATGACCATGGCCGCAGTTCCGGCGGAACGCACGAACTTGCCCCCGTCGCCGGGGTTCTTCTCTATGTTGAAAACAGGAAGGCCGTCCGGTATCATGGATAGAGGCAGGACGTTTCCCACCCCGAGAGGCGCTCCCTTGCCGAAATGTAACTTCTGTTCCACCGAGATTCCCTCGGGGGCTATTATGAAATGCTTCCGACCGTCCTCCAGCCTCACCTTGGCTATGGGGGCCGTCCTCCCGGGATCGTGCTCTATCTTCTCCACCACCACCGTTCCCTCTTCCACGTGCGGATACTTTATATCGCCCTTGAACCTGTGGGAGGGGGTCTTGAACACTGGGCTGTGACCTCTTCTCTGCGCCCTGATTCTCTTTCCCATCATATCACCTTCATACTTAGAATATTCCGATCCTCGTTCCTATCTCCTCTGCGGAGAACTTCTCCGAAAGCTTGATAACGGCATGTTTGCCGTCTGCCCGGTTCCGGGTATTGACCGATACCACCTCGGCCTCGAATATCTGCTCGAAGGCCCTCTTGATCTGTCCCTTGCTGGCATCCTTATGCACCAGGAACTCCAGCTTGTTGCCCCGATCCATGTGATCCATGGCCTTTTCCGTCACGTGAGGGTGAAGGAGTATCTTGTACGGCGAATCGAACGACATCTACCAACCCCCTATCTTCTGGATTGCGTTCTGGGTATAGAGGGTCAGCCTTCCGGGATCGCCTCCCGGCGCAAGCATCTCCGTGTTGAGGCGATTCACCGATACCACGTTGACACCGGGCAGGTTCCTGCCAGCCATGATGACCGGTGCATCGTTCCCGACCACTATGAGGAGCGAGCGGGGTTTCTTGTATCTCCTATCTCTCATCTTTCCCCTTCCGGCCCTGATATGGGTTCCCTTCTTCGCACGGACCACGTCGGGCCACACCCCCACCAGCTCCAGTACGTCGATGAGAGCCCGGGTCTTGCTGATCTTTTCGAATTGATTGGAAAGCACGATCGGAAAGATGATCTCAATTTCCTCGTCGATGCGGTGCCCCCTGGCCAGAATGAGATCTCGTTTGGCAGTGGCGGCCAGGGCTGCGAGCTTCGCCTTCTTGCCCTGTTTCCGGTTCATCTTCTTGCCCCATTTCTTATCGGGGGTGGGCGGATGGGCACGGCGCCCGCCCACGTTGCACGGCGATTCTGCCGCCGTTCTTCCCTGGGACAGTCGCTGCACCCTGGCAACGCCCCGTCCCTTCCCCCATGTGGATACCGCGTGCTTCATGCCGGCCATCCTGTTGGGCCCGTAGGGCTGTCTTCGGTTCGATCTCATGGCCGTCACGGAAAGGCGGATGAGGTCGGGCCTGAACTCGTGGTCGAAGGCGGAAGGGAGCGTTATCTCCCTCACCTTGTCGCCGCTGATGGAGAGTAGATTCGTCCTCTTCTTCCCCCTTTTGAACTTCACTTCCTTCCCGGGAGAAGAGGGCTTCTTCGATGGGGCAGCTGTCTTTTTGGTTTCTTTGGTCATTCACCTCGCCTCCTCTATGCCCCCTGCTTGGATTGGGTGGATATATAGGATAGCTCCACTGTGGTAACCTCATCGCCCTTCAGACGTATGGGGTCCCTCATTTTAACGAGCCGCTTGGAAGGCCCCGGAATGGAGCCGTGGAAGAGCACGTAGTCGTTCCTGACTGGACCGTAATGTAGAAAGCCCCCCTTGGGGTTGATCTCGTCGGGGTTGCTTCCAATCTTGAGAACCCTCTTGTTGTACTCGGTCCTCTGGTGGTAACCCATCTGACCTGCCTGTGGCACCGTGCTCATGACGTACGGGGGGTGCCAAGGACCCAGCGTACCCACCATCCTTCTGTGCTTTGAGTTCTTGTGCGACAGGAGCTTGACGCCGAACCTTTTGACATGTCCCTGGAATCCCTTTCCCTTCGTCACGGCCAGGATGTCCACCATTGCTCCCTCCCTCGTGAACTCGCCCACGCCGATATCCTTGCCTAGAAGCCCCATTGCGTACTCGAGCCTCTTGTCGATGGTGGCTCCGCCCACTCGCAGCTCCACTATCTCCGGCTTCTTCTTCGGTATGCCTGTGACCTGAACGGGCTTGGTGTGCGCAAGGACGCGAACGTCGTCCGGGTCCATGGACTTCAGTTCGTCCAGGCTTCGCCCTTCCTTCTTCTCGGGAGGTATCGTGACCTTTCTCGAAAGATGCTTGTCCAGCTTGTCCGCCCAGGTCTCCAGCAGCGTCTGCAATCCCACCTCGCTGTTCTTGTATATCCTCACACCGCACACGGTCATGGGCGGCGTCTCAACCACCGTTATCGGTATGGCCACCTCTTGGTTCGACGTGGTGCTTCTCTTGCGATAGTCGGTCACGAAACCGTGTGTCATTCCCACCTTGTAGCCGACGAATCCCTGCAGTTTGGGTTCGTCGGATTCCAGATCGGGCCATCTCCTCATCTTCGGGGTCTCCCTCTTTGCCCTTTTTCTGGGCGAGAAGCCGTGAGAGCCGCGGTTTGGGTGATGTCTCTTCGTCATGAATATCCTTCCGTTAATATGCGCTTTTTCGATCCACATAGGATGGAGTGGGCGATCCAAGTCGATCATGCCGCCCTGACCTCTCTCGGCTGCGAGCGCGTGAAAGGTCCATGGCGTTCAGCGAACAACCTGTACCGTGCGGCCATTGCATCCCACCGTTACGCGTTCTTGCCCATCAGAACATTCAATGGTGGGCAATACTGGAAGTTCTTCTGGTTTTCCATGTGCGTATGGTTGAATCTGCCGCTCGGTTCCGAGTAGGGAAACCAAACTTATTATTTATAATTTCTCTGAAAATTCATCGGTATGGTGGAATCAACGCTCTCGGCTTTCGAACGCGACCGCTTAAAATCCCGTAAAGGAGGTTCTTCACGGCACTATATTATCCTATGAGCGAACTTCGAAAAAACCTTCCGTTCTGATTCTCTTTCATACGATATATCCCTGAGTATTATATAATAGATAATTAATAGATACAAACGACGCAGCTCGTAATGACCTATCAATACGGATATGATCGTGATTCGATGATAGATAAGGATATGATGAAGAGGATCGCGCCGCCACCCTGGTTCCATGTGGGCCTTCTCGTAGTGTTCGTTTCAGTTACCTTGCTCTTCGCCCCGGTTAGAAATGACATCCAATACACGCACATAACTTCCCGGGAATTCGATGCGGAAACCCCATGCGATCCACACGAAGACCTGACCCTCCTTCCCGACGTTCACAGTACGACTCGCGACAGCGTGGAAGGCAATGATACGCGTACCAATGCCTCCGGGGACTCCGACGGCGACGGGGCGAGCGATGCATCGGAGATAGCGGAGGGAAGCGATCCAAACGATCCGGCTTCCACGCCCCTCGACTGGGACGGCGACGGACATTATAACGGCGATGACGAGTACCCCCGCGACCCTTCCCGTTGGAGGGATGATCGTATGGATTGGAGCAATGTCCTGATATACCTCGGCGGGGCGTTCCTGACAATATTCCTGACGTTCATCGCATACGTTCTCCTAAGGAGAAGGCGATATCTGCGAGAGGAGCCCATGGATTTTCTGTATCGGTTCATATCGGATAATCCCGGGGAGAACCGCCAGACGCTGGGATCCAGGGTGCCCATGATGAAGGATGAGCTCGACGGACACCTGGAACGGCTGGAAGCCACCGGCAGGATCAATACTGTGGAGGACGGAAAATTCACCTATTACTTCGCGGAAACGTATGTTGAGCCCGATTTCAATGAGAAGATGGGCCCGGTCAGAGGTAGTAGGCGAAAGACACGTCGTTAATGAGTTACAACGAAGACCCGAAGTACCACAAGATCCCGTTCATTCATCGATCTTCCTTATCTCCAGGGCGATATCTCTCTTGGCCACGGAAAGGGCCTTCCTGTAATGTCCCTTGCCGGAGAAGCTCGCCGCGCCGGCATGCCCGCCGCCCTCGCCGGGAAGCCTGCCGGACAGGGATTGGAAGAAAATACCAAGGTTCAATCCCTTTTCGGTGACGCTCTCCTTGGCCCTGCCGCAGAGCCGGAAGTTCTCCCCGTCTCCCGATGCCACGAGGGCCACGTCGGCCCCTGTGTTGAGCATTGCCCTGCACGCGCTGGCCTCGAAGCAGGAGACGAAGCTCCAGGCCACGATCCTGTCCCCCAGCTTCTGAAACCTCATCCTCTGTGCCGCCTTTAGCCTCGCCACGGATTTCCCCGGGTTGATGTCCTCCTCGAGGGCGTCCATGAGAGGTGCGAGCGTTGCCCCCTGCGAAGACAGTATCCTCGCCAGGCTCTCGAAGGTCCTTGCATTGGCGAAGCGGAGATGACCCGTGTCGCAAAGGATGCCAAGGAGTGCCGCTTCCCGGACCGGGGGTTCGGGCTCCACTCCCGCGTGCCTTATGATATCGTAGATGATCTCGGCCGTGGAGCTCCTTTCGGGGAAACAGAAGTAATGGGGGGTCACACGATCCTCCCTGAGCGCGTGATGGTCGATGATCACGGGTTCCTCGATGTGCTTCGCCGCATCGCCGATCCTGCCAAGAGAGGATACGTCCAGCAGAAATATGCACCCGGCCTCGTCCACGTGGGACGCATGCAGAACCTCGGGTTCGAAATCCAGTATCTCCGATACGCGTTTACCCGAGGAGGAGAGAGAATCCGGTATCGCGCATACTCCCCCGAATACGGCTGACAGTATGAAACCGGCCGCGATGGCGTCGCCGTCGGCAAGGGAGTGGAGAACGTACAACTTCTTCTCGGCTCCCAGATGCTCAATTATCCTATCGAAAGCTCTTATCTCGGCCTCGGGCAACATGTTATTACTCTTTCGAAAGTGCGTTCTCGATATTCGCCTTCATGGATGTGAGCTGTTTCTTGAGCTGCTCTTCCTGGTTCTCCAGAGTACCTGCACGGATCCCCAAGGTCTCCAGCTTGTCGCTCAGTTCATCCTTCAACGTTCCCCGATCCTCCACCTCCATCATGAGGGAGCCTATCTCCTTGTATACCTTGGAGCTCTCGGAGAGTCGGTCCATCTCCTCCATTGCCCTCTCGATCTCCTTCATCATCTGTTTGTACTGGAAGAGCTGCGTTGCTACCGTCTGGTACTGCGCCCTGAGCTGCTCGAACTGAGCCAGCTGTCTTTCCGTATCCGGGTTCATGGTCAAATAGAACACCTGCTTTCCTTTCTCGCCTCAAGTCTCCGGGGCACCGTCGGGATCGATCTCGTCCAGCAGTGATCCAAGAGATGATAACCAGTTCAAATACGAATTGAGTGAAGCTCTCAGGGATGACGTATCCTCCGCATCCATCTCGATAATGATAGAATCGTTCTCGAGCCTCAAGCGGGTCCTGGTGCGGGGCACCTGATGCACTCCCTCCACGGAAAGGGCACCGTGTATCACTTTCGCCTTCCTACGTCCAAGGCGAACCTCGATCACCGCTCTCCTGTAGCTCGCACACATGTTATTCTGCGACAACCTTCTTTATGGTGGTATGGATCCTTCTCTTGTAGAGGACCTTGCCACCGCATTTCGTGCATTGAACCTTGAGTATGTTATCGTCATCCCGTATGATCTCTCCGCATTTGCCGCACTTGAAATCCATATCGTCTCACCGTTCCCTCTGGGCGGAGAACTTCTTGAAGAGGAGCATCCTGTTCTTCATGGCGTCGGATACCGGTTGATATGCGCCTCCCGAGAACGTGTAATTACAGTGCCTGCATTCCCATATTCCCGAGGATACCCTTCTCACAGCGTTATAGGAACACCTGGGACATGCATATTTCTTTATGGACGACTCCGCCGCCTTCTTGAACCGCTTTCTGACGCTCGTCCCGTACCTTGTGCCGAATCTGGCAACGATACCAACCTTTTTCGTCCTTCTTGACATGCCACTGCCCTCCGATCGGGGTTCCAACGTATCTGCCGGTTAAATTCTCACATGTTATTTCAACATTTGCCAATTAATGTACGCGCGGCAGATGGCCCCGAAAGACCGTGCGTATGGAAGAACTGCCCTTATCATCGGTTCGCATCAAGGAGCTGCCTTACCTCACCGCCCCTCAGAACCGCCTTTTCTATGACCTTGGCCATTTCTTCGGTGTTAAACCTTCCGCCCTTCGATTTATGCATGATCCGGATATTCCCGTTCTCGTCTGTGGTAACGAGGAGCTTGCCCTGGCAAACCCTCTCCTCGTCCAGGTCCGGGTCAATAAAGAACCTGCCGTCTATCTTGACGAACGTGGCGGGAACCGGCAAATGCAGCAGCCTCAGCCTAATTTCATCCGATCCTCCGTGCTCCGTCGATGCTGGAATGACCGTGTTCGCAAGGGCGAACAGTGTGCCGATCCCCGCCGCATCGAAAACGTTTCCGTTGTCGTCCAGCACGTGTATCTCAATCGAGATAATCCAAACGCTCTCGCCTTCTTCGATCACCAGCGAGGCCAGATCGATCGCCTCGCTCTCCATTATCCCTCTTGAAACCACCCCCGCCACCTCGTTGGCCTCCGCTGTAGATGATCCTCCATTGAAATCGTACGGGTCAATTTGCATCGTCTCGCAGTTGAGCCGAACCATCCCCTTGCACGGTTCATCAGGATGGGGTCTTCCCTCCTCGGCCCTTACCCCCACCAGCACGTCCGTATCCCCCAGTCTGACCCGTGCCGAACCCTCCGCAGTCTCGATCATGCCCGTCTCGATTCGAGGATTCCGGCACTGGAACGGTTCCCTGCCGCTTATCCTCCTTCTCCTCTTGGCCAGTTCATTCAGATAATCCTTCTTGATATCGGCGATGACGTCGGGATTCATCTTCATTCACCCCCCTGCTCCTCTCCCGTGGATCCCTCGCTGTTCCGATCCACCTCCCCCTCCTCGTCGTCGGGAATGTCCCGAAGCGAGGTATCACCGGCATCCCCTTCGTTCACATCGTTATTTGTATTCGCATCTACGAATATTTCCGTATCTTCGATCATATCTTCCGAAGCAGTCGTTCTCCCGACGTCCGCCTCCATGGCCCCGCATTCGTCGGAGGTCATGCTATGAAGGGAGAGACCTGAGACCAAGCTCTCCTTAAGGGCGGCCTTCTGAAGCTCATATACGGTCATACAGGCGGCGTTCACCAGTCTCATGACACCGTGGAATTCATCGACTGCCAGCTTTCCGTCCAACCGGAGATGCACGACATCGCCCGAACGCGGCATCAAAGCCGCTTCAATGACGGTATCACAGAATATTTTCTCATCGTCGCTCGGGTCCAGAACGATCCGATCGCTCCCCTTTCCCACCGAACATGCGGGCAACAGGTCCCTCATCGGTATGCCTGCATTGGCCAGGGCAACACTGGCCGCAGTGAGGGCGGCGCAAACGGTCCCCGATCGAGCCTCCAGGACCTCTACGACCACATCGATGGCCGATCGCGGGAATCTTTCGGTCAGGATCACCTGCTCGAAGGCATCTCTCATGGTTATTGATATCTCGTCCTGACAGGATTCCGAAACCCGGGGCCTTCCGCGGAATACGGCGAATGCGGCGATTTTATACCTGCACCGTACTATCGCTCTGGTCGGATGCACGAGATGCTTCGGATGAATCTCATGGGGCCCGTATACTGCTGCGAGTACCTTGTTTCCTCCCCACTCGACGTATGCGGAGCCGTCGGCCCTCGTCGTCACTCCGGCCATTATCCTCAGAGGCCGGATCACATTGTATTTCCTGCCGTCCAAACGAATGCCGTTATCGTCGATAAGCTTCATCATCTCTGTCAATAATATCACTCCTCTGCGATATTATATATGATTCCGGAATGGTAAAAAACTATCGATCACGATCCCCGTTTTTCCCCCGACCGGATCAAATGAAAGTTCAAGGATCATTCGCGTTCAACAGCCGATCCCCCATCAAGAGTTCCGTCTGCTCCCGATCGATCCGTCTCCCGTGTCGTAACTCTGAAAATCTATATAATTATTGGTATTTGAATACTCCTCTAACACTCGAATATCCGTTCATGCCATCACTTCCGAGATACTGAATTATACGACGCTGGAACGGGGGGCCGATTCTTTATTAATATTGAAAGTATTTCCCTCTTTGCGCCCGCACGTTTCACGGGCCTCGATCCGATTTCATTCTATTTGGGAGGGGGTAAAGACAGCATGGAAATGAAGGAATTCGAGGAAATTGTCGGCAGCGACACTGTTACGCTTGAAGGTTACGGAGATAATTATCCACTAACCTTCCTTTCCCGCCCCCCTTGTTCGACAGGCTGCCCCGCAGGCATCAACGTAAAGGCCTATGTGAATCTGATCTCGAAGAAGATGTACGAGGATGCCCTGAGCCTCGTTCTCGACAGCAATCCCTTCCCCGGCATATGCGGGCGGGTGTGCACCCGACCCTGCGAGCACGAATGTTCGAGCGATGGATGTCTCTCCCAGATCCACATAAGGGAACTGAAACGCTTCATTGCCGACGTGGGGACGACTAGGAGGGAGATCGCACCCCGGAGGAACGAGGTCCGATATTCCGAAAGGGTAGCTATAGTGGGCTCCGGCCCGGCAGGTCTTACCGCGGCATCGGATCTTTCGGGGATGGGTTATCCGGTCACCGTCTTCGAGAAGGAGGATAGTGCCGGCGGAATGATGGTACAGTGCATCCCGAGATACCGGCTTCCGGAAGGTGTTGTGAAAGATGAGATACGGAATATAATCTCGTCGGGAGTGAACCTCGTTACGGGAAGAGATGTGGTCGATACCGGCACACTCTTCGACCAGGGTTTCTCCGCGGTGCTGCTGGCCATGGGGGCCACCAGGGACAGGGACTCCGGTATACCCGGCCGGGAGAAGGAAGGCGTACTTGAATGCCTGCCTTTCCTCCGGGATGTTAATCGCGGCAATGCCCCCGAGATGAGCGGAAGGGTGGTGGTGATAGGAGGGGGAAGCTCGGCCTTCGACGCGGCCAGGACCGCTCTTCGATGCGGTGCGCACAGCGTTACGCTCGCATATCGCAGAAGCGAGGAGGAGATGCCTGCCGACGAGGAGGAGTTGAAAGGAGCGAGAGAAGAGGGCGTCTCGATAATCACTCTCGCAATGCCGAAGGAGATAGTCGGAAGGTCCGTAGTGGAAGGAGTTGTGTTCCTGAGGTGCGAGCTCGGCGAGCCCGGAGAGGACGGAAGGAGGATGTTCCGACCCATAGAGGGCAGCGATTTTTCCATTCCCGCCGATGTGGTCATCCCGGCCATCGGTTACATGCCCGACATCGAAGGATTCGCCGGAGAAGTTGACATCACCAAGTGGGGCACCGTCAACACCGATGGCAGCTCCAGGGCAGGTGAGAACATATTCGCTGCCGGCGACGCGGTAACCGGTCCCTCGACCATAGTGGACGCGATATGTTCCGGCCATGCAGCTGCCGGTTCGATCCATTCCGCCCTTCGCGGCCTGGAGGGTCACAAGGAGCGTTTCCCGAAGATGATGGGGGTAGGTTCGGTGGACGAGGATGCTCCCACACCACTGCTGCCGGAATGCGTGTCTCCGGGGGATCGGTTGTCGGGATTCTGCGAGGTATCACGGGGCTACAGAGAGACGGAGGCGGTAAATGAGGCGAGCAGGTGCAGAAGCTGCGGCTCGTGTTTCGAATGCGCCGTCTGTCTCAACTCTTGCGAATGGGGGCAGGTATACGGTACCGTGGAGGGCATGGCAATCATATTGAAGGTCCCGAACTCATTGAGAGAACGGGTCCATAATGGAGCCGGGGATTGGTCCCTGTCCTGGGAAGGGGGCAAGGGTCGTATCGGACTGGAATCGCTCATTCCGAAGATTGACGGGGAGTTGTGCATCGGCTGCGGTAGCTGCGAGAGCACCTGCCCCTACAATGCCGTGCAGGTCCGCATGAGGAAGGACCACCTCAAGTCCGCGGTCATCGATGTGGAGGCATGCCGCAACTGCGGGATATGCGTTTATACCTGTCCGTCCGCCGCCATCACTCAGGGTCCCCTGTCCCAACACGTTCAGAGGAAGAAGATACGTGGATCGATCGAGAATAAAACCGGTGAGCCCGCGGTCATGACCTCGTACTGGGATAACGATAACTTATATCTTCACAGGAATGTGATCGAGCCGATGTGCCTGAGGACCGCATTGCCCGGGCTCATGCTCGAGGCCCTGTCGTCCGGTGCCAGCGGCCTTCTGTTATTCTCATCTCCGGGAGATGGCGACGATCACTACATATCGTCGAGCCGCAGCCTTGCGGATACCCTCGAAGCATCCAAACATCTTCTTGCGGCAGCCGATATCGATCCGGCCAGGCTGGATCAGATAAGCGGTGACTGGAGCCATGTTGAGAAGGAAAGACAGATCTTTGCCGCCAGGCTCGAATCTGCGGGGATATCGCCACCGGAGGTATTTCCATCCACACCGATCCCGAACGAGTCTCCACTCGTACGGGCCCTGGAGCAGCTCGAATGGCTCGTATGGGGCAGCAAGTCCGGAGACGAAAAGAATGTCAATATCCCGGTCTCTTCCGTGAGATATTTCCAGATCCTCGATTCCCTTCTGAGGGCAGAGGGTTTTCCGTTCCTGGAGACGATGGCCTCGTCATTGCAGGCCATGTTGATGTATCTGGGCGAGGACGGCGGGAAGATGACTCTCGGTGACATCTCAAAGGGATTGGCTAATCGGGTATCCGGTGGACGTGGTCCCCATTCCGGGGCGCCGGGAGATGTTGTCGAGGGCACGCTCGAGGGGATGATCGAAGAGAAAGACGAGAGAATCGCATTCCTTCGATGTCCCGACGATGCCGAATTCGGCGGTGAAGCTGCGTTGGAGCTGCTGGGTCGCCTGGGCGTGAAGGTCGTGGAGGTGGACGCGACCCGCGCGGGTAAGGAATGGCTCCGTTTTGGAAAGAGTTCCATTCTTGAGGTCACGGAGATGCTGGCCAGAGTGGAGATGAACGAATGCCGGCAGTTGGTGACCGTGTCACCGTTTGCCGTGGCTGCGCTGGGCATAATGCTGAAGGGAGATTCATGGATGGAGAGCCGGGTCTCCGTCAAGGATATTTATTCCTATCTTGGGGATTCGGGGCTTCTGCGGGGTGATGCGGGATGAGCCGCCGGGTCGATAAACATCCGATACTCCCCACGAAAGAGGGCGAGACGGTGGAATTCTACTTCAACGGCGAGAAGATGTCCGCATACCGGGGGGAGATGATATCATCCGCCCTCTTCGCAAAGGGGATCCACCGCTTCGGCAGCCATCACAGGGACGGCGCTCCCCAGGGAATATTCTGCGCCAACGGCCAGTGCGGACAATGCCTCGTCCTGGTGAGTGGGATCCCGACAAAAGCGTGCATCACACCCGTTTGTGAAGGGATGCGCGTCGAATCCCTTGAAGGACTGCCCGACCTCCCACCGGATGACGAATCTATCAGGGTGGGAGAAACGACGGTCATCGATACTGATGTGCTCATCGTGGGCGGGGGACCGGCCGGCCTATCCGCAGCCCAGGAGCTGTGCGGCATGGGTGTTCCAGTTATCATTGCGGACGACAAGCAGGAGCTCGGGGGCAAGCTGTTCCTCCAGACGCATAACTTCTTCGGCTCCATAAGGGACTGCTTCGCAGGAAGCCGGGGGATGGATATCGGAAAGAAGCTCTCGGAGATCGTCGAGGACCTGCCCTCTGCGAGCATATGGACCAATTCTCCCGTGGTAGGCGTATACGGCGACGGCCTCGTGGGAATCTTGAAGGACGGTATCCATCGGCTCGTTCGACCAGGAAGGCTTATCATGGCCACGGGTGCCAGGGAGAAGATGCTCGCATTCCACGGCAGCGACCTGCCGGGAGTGTACGGGGCCGGGGCCTTCCAGACCCTGGTTAACAGGGATCTCGTTCGGGCTGCCGACAGATTGTTCATACTGGGTGGCGGTAACGTGGGTCTCATTGCGGCCTACCAGGCCCTCCAGGCGGGTATCGAGGTAAGCGGTATAGCCGAGGCCCTCCCAAGCTGCGGGGGCTACAAGGTACATCTCGATAAGCTGCTCCGGCTGGGGGTCGGGATCTACACGTCGCATACCGTTATCAGGGCGGAGGGAGGTCATCACCTGGAGAGGGTGGTGATCTCGGAGATAGACGACGGTTTCAGGCCGATAGACGGGACCGAGAAGGAGTTCGAGGTGGATACGCTCCTCGTTGCGGTGGGTCTCTCGCCGGTGGACGAACTGGCCGCCAAGGCCGCGGAGTTCGGGATGAACGTGTATTCGGCGGGGGATGCGGAGGCCATCGCCGAGGCTTCGGCGGCCATGTTCAGCGGCAGGATAGTGGGAAGAGAGGTTCTCAGGGACATGGGGTATGATGTTCACGTACCGGCGGAATGGAGAAAGATGCTGGACATAATGAGGAGAAAGCCGGGGAGTGTGCATCCGCATAGGTTGTACCTGCCGGTAGAGGGCATATACCCCGTGATCCGCTGTTTCGAGGAGATCCCGTGCAATCCCTGCACCGAGGTATGTCCCATGGGCAGCATCAGTATCAACACGTCCGAGATAACGGACCTCCCTGAGTTCTCGGGAAAATGCGTCGGATGCGGGAGATGCGTGGCCGTATGCCCCGGACTGGCCATAACCCTGGTGGACCGGAGGTACGATCCCACAGGGGAGAGATCTCTCGTCATCCTCCCGTGGGAGATGCCCGACGGAGTGATATCCCAGGGGACGGAGGTCGAAACCACCGGGCACGGGGGAGAGACCTTGGGAAAGGGACGCGTGGTGGCAATAAAGAGGTCGGAATGGCAGCGGCGGAGGAGACTGGTGGCGGTGGAGGTTCCGTACGATGACACAAACCTCGTGGCGGGAATGCGGATGATCCATGACACGTCTGATCTTCCGGTGGACGGCGTTTCGAAGGGGGATGACGATGATCTGGTGATCTGCCGCTGCGAGCGCGTACGGAAGGGCGAGATAAGAAAGCTCATACGGGAAGGATACCGGGACATCAACGAACTGAAGGCGGCCGTCCGGGTGGGAATGGGACCGTGCGCCGGCAAGACCTGCATGCCCCTTATCGAGAGGATGTTCGGGGAGGAGGGCATTCCCAGGACGGAGGTCACGACCCACGTGGAACGCCCCCTTACGCAGGAGGTTCAGCTGAAGGCGTATCTCGGGAACGGGGGTGAGAGCGAATGAAGGAGTATGACGCCATCGTCATAGGAGGGGGCAGCGTGGGGGTTCCCACCACATACTTCCTGTCGCGCATGGGCTATAAGGTCCTGTGCATCGATGGGCATCCCTCCGTGGGCCAGGGTCAGAACAAGGCGGCCATAGGCGGCGTGAGGGCGACCCATTCGGATCCCGCCAAGATCAAGCTCTGCCAGGAAAGCCTGGACATACTCGGCGGCTGGGAGGAGGAGACCGGGCAGGATATCGGGTGGAAAAGAGGCGGTTACTGCTTTCCCGTGTACAGGGAGAAGGACGAGCGGACGCTGCGTTCCATACTTCCGATCCAGAAGGACCACGATCTTAACATAGACTGGGTAGCGCCCGACAGGATACGGGAATTGATCCCGGGAATAAATCCCAATGGTCTTCTCGGGGGAACCCATTCGCCGGACGACGGTCAGACCAATACATTGATGACGATATACAGCTTCGGAAGGGAGGCACGAAAACACGGGGCCTCCTTCCAGTTCAACTCCACCGTTGATGGGATACTGACCAAGGGAGATGGGATTCGGGGGGTGAAGGCGGGAAGCAGGGAATTCCTGGCGGACGTGGTGGTCAATGCGGCGGGGGCAAGGGCGACCCCCATCTGCGATATGGTGGGAATGGACGTTCCCGTGGTACCCGACAGCCACGAGGCGGGCATTTCCTCTCCGGTGAAGCATTTTCTGGACCCGCTGGTGGTGGATATCAGACCGGGCCCCGAGGGACGGACGGCCAACTTCTATTTCGGACAGCAGAGGACGGGGCAGATCATATTCTGCTACACCCCCATAGAACCCCTCCTGGGCGAGGACCGACGCTGCACCTCGGAGTTCATGCCCGTGATAGCGAGACGCCTTGTGGACCTGGTACCCCGTTTCAAGAACCTACTGGTGAGAAGGCTGTGGCGGGGTCTCTACCCGATGACACCCGACGGCGTGCCCGTGGTGGGTGCTTCCCGGAATGTGGAGGGCTTCTACATGGGCGTTGGAATGTGCGGTCAGGGATTCATGCTCGGACCGGGGGTCGGAAAGAACCTGGCAAACCTCATTGCAACGGGGAAAACGCTCATTGATGAGAGGGTATTCGAGCTGCTATCCCCGTACAGGGATTTCTACAGGGACAGGAAGGAAGTACTGAAATAGAAACCAACCCGGGCGTGGCGAGAAAGGGGAGTGATGGCAGCCTTCGATGGCGAGAGAATGTGGTTCCTGGCAGGTCAGGATCAGGTCGTGTAAATGCGGGTCGATATCATGAGCAAGGTATTTTTCAAAGCGGTGGATTCCTATTCGAAGACCCAGGAGATTAGTACAGCAGGCAGGTTGCTGCTGGAGCGCCTGGTAGAGGTAGAAAAGATAGAACTGGAAGAGGAGATACCGCTGAAGGTCCATTTCGGCGAAAAGGGGAACGTGACCTACCTTTCGGCGGACAACTACGACGGCATCGTCGATTATCTGGAGGAGAGGGGGATCGGAACGTACTATACGGATACGAACGTACTTTATGCCGGGCACAGGATGACGGGCAGGAAGCATGTCCGGCTGGCGAGGGAACACGGTTTTACGCGTCTCCCGGTGAAGATCGCCGACGGCGAGCACGGCGAGGATTTCCGGGACGTTGTCATAGGCATGAAGCACTTCGAGAGCTGCAAGGTGGGAAGACTGCTGGCGGAGCATCCACAGATACTCGTCATCGCCCATTTCAAGGGCCACATACTGGCGGGATTCGGAGGTGCCGTGAAGCAGCTCGGGATGGGATGTGCGGCAAGGGGCGGGAAGCTCACGATGCATCATACGTCGAAACCGAAGATAGTGGCGAGGAAGTGCAAGAACTGCGGTAAATGCGCCGAGATGTGCCCGGTTGGCGCAATATACGAGAAGGGCAGGTCCCACAGGATCGACCTAGACAAGTGCATAGGATGTGCCTCTTGCATAGCGGTCTGTCCATACAAAGCAGTGAGGGTGCGCTGGACCTCCATCAATCTGTTCAAGACCTTCGGCGAAAGGCTTGCGGAATACGCCTATGCCGCCCAGCACGGTAAAAGGAACATCTACATGTCGTTCGCTTTCAACATCACCCGGAACTGTGACTGCATGGGCCGCAAGCTGAAGGTGATCCTGCCCGATCTGGGAGTATTCGCCTCCACGGACCCGGTGGCCATAGATCAGGCGTGCCTCGACCTCATAGACGAGAGGGCGGGCAAAAAGAAGTTCGGAGGAAGGCACACCCTGGAATACGCGGAGAAGATAGGCTTGGGCTCGAGGAAGTACGAGCTGGTGAGGCTATAGACGGAAATATTGTCAAAGGTCGATGATGCAAATGATACTTCAGATACTTGCAGCGATACTGTTCCTGGCGATCTTCATCGGATTGCTGATATACGTCTCATGGCGAGTGAAGGACCTCTTCGGGATATCCAAGAAGCGATACGTGTACATACCGGTGTTCGCTGCGACCTTCGGATCCATTCTCTTCGTCGCCCTCCTCAATTTCACCTCGAACATACTCGTTTTGATACTGTACAGGATATTGTCGGTCTGGATGGGGATGCTGCTCTTCCTGATCTGCTATCTGGCGGTATTCGAACTGGTGAACGGCACAGTCATTCTATTCAGGAACCGAAGGATCCCAAAAACGATCAGGGTCCCGGAGCACGTCTCCATTCCCAAAAGGACCGCCGGAATAATCGTCGTGATACTGACCGTTCTGACCTCTGCATACGGGGTATGGAACGGATATGACGTTGACGTTGAGCATGTGGACATACTGGTTGAAAATCTGAATAACACCGTGGACATTGCCGTTCTGTCCGATGTTCACATCGGGACCGGCGGGGGTAAGAGCTGCCTTCGCAGACTGGTGAAAAGGACCAATTCACTGGACCCCGATCTGGTTCTCATTCCGGGCGATGTCGTGGACAGCGACAGCTTCCTGACCGATGACATTTTCTCCCCCTTCAATGATCTCAAAGCCCCGGCATACTTCGTGACCGGCAATCATGAGACATACGTCGATGAAGAAAAGATGATAGAAATACTGAAACGGAATGGCGTTCGGGTCCTGGAGAACGAGGTGGTGGATATCCACGGCATCCAGCTTGTGGGACTTGGATTCATGAACGCAGATGACGGCGGAGAAGATTTCCATATGTCCGAAGGGAACCAGACCATTAAGAGCGTCCTGCCCTCCCTGAACATCTCCGACGATGCGCCCGCGATCCTCATGCACCACAGTCCCGTGGGCATCCCGATCGCCCGGGAGGCCGGGATCGATCTGTATATCGCCGGTCACACGCACGGAGGAGGTCAGATTTTTCCGCTGACCCTTATTGCAGGCTCCGCGTTCGAATATTCCAAGGGACCGTATCAATACGAGGATATGGATGTCTACGTCAGTCAGGGGGCTGGCACGTGGTTCGTTCCAATGCGCGTGGGAACCGACAACGAGATCACGCTCATTCGATTGCGGGGACGCTGAATTACCCCCATACCAGCGGCACTTCATTTCAGAGAAGGTCACGTTTCAGTAAACGCGGTACTTCAGGTCCGGGTCATAGGAATTGAGCTCCTTGTTCGACTGGAACATGTAGGCCACCTTCTGCCAGAAAACATTGTCCCTCCACAGTCTTTCACGGGCGAATTCCAAGCGCTCGTGGAAATCGTTCATGTGTTCGCCGAGCCTCCTGGCATCCTCGTCGCCGAAGACCAGCGGTATGTCGTGCTCTCTCTCACTCTGAAGGTCCCCGAGCTCGTTCCGGTTCATTATGATGAACGCGTCATGCTCCTCCACAACAGTCCTCTGGCTCCTTGATGTCCATTCGGTGAACCTTCTGAAGTCGAAATCCCAGTTCCGGACATTTAGGGTCCCGAAGATAACGTCCTCGTCATGAAGGGCCTCGGTACTGGAAAAGTTCGAAAATATTATATCGCGAAAGAGGTTCATGAACGGGCAGTAGGTCCGGTTCGGCGCCGGTTTGATGACCCTTATTCCCGTTATCACGTACACGTTCTTCTTGAATATACCCCTCACACCTTCCCTCTTGACGGGATATGCCGTAAGATTCACGCCGCGTTCGAGGATCTCGTACTTCTTGAGATTCCTGTAGGAACAGCCTTTCACGAAAGCTTCCGCCCGGGCTATCGCTACGAATATCTTGTCTAACGATTTAAAACTCGCATTCGATCTGAGGCTCTCATCCATGGTACTCAAAATACTCCAATCCATAGTACTATTTTCAATTTACTGTGGGATTATTCGTATGAGGGGTACTACCATGGTCATCAACATCCAATGCCCATCCCGCGTTACAGGGCCTCCAAATGAGGGTGATGTCGATTCTCCAAGTACGCTCAAATGGGGTCGGCCCGGATGGCCTCTTCCATTTCGGTATGTTAAAAAATCATCGGTTGCACTTCTTACAAACAACTTTGTAGTGCAAAGTACCATATATTAAAAAGTTCATGTGGTGTTTAGTGGTGATAGAAAATGACCCAAAGCGATACGGTTAAAAGCGTTCGCCTCTCCAGGGCGAGGTTGTACGCGGGTATAATCATCAATCTGACTGCAGCATCCATGATGGTATTCGGAAGCGGAGGGACCCATGTGATACCGGCCATAACCATGGGGATGGTCGGGATCGGATCGATCTCATCCGCAAGAAGAGGTCCCTTGAGGACATGATCGTAAAAGGTGATGAAAGATGCCTCCGAAAATCGATCTGAAAACAATCGAGAAGAAGGCCTGGACCACATATTTCCAGGACGGTCTGCTGGATATCGTACTGGGAAGTTTGCTGCTGGTATCGGTCCTGAGCTCGACACTTTCCGAAATCGGCGTATCCGATGTGGTCCGAATATCGATATACGTTCCCCTGATGTTCCTGTGTCCGGCGATCTATGCCCTGGGCAAGAAATACATCACCGTACCCCGGCTTGGTTTCGTCAAATTCGGTCCCAAGCGGAAGGCAAGGAGCAAAAAGATGTTTATCGGATTGGTAATAACGCAGCTTATACTGTTGATCATACTCGTCCTGTCGATCACCAAGGCGGTGGACCTTGGAGTCGCGGGATCCATCCTCGTGACCTTGAACGTCCTTGTCGCCCTCTGCCTGCTGGCCTATTACCTCGATTATCCCAGGATGTATCTGTTTGCGATGCTGTTCGCCATGTCCGAGCCTATCCATTACTACTTGAAGAATCATACCAGTGTAACCCACATCGGCTCCATAGCATACGGCATTCCGGGGGGCATCATCCTGCTCATTGGTATAGTAACGTTCATTAGATTTCTTAAACGGTATCCGTCGACGTCAAGGGAGGGGCTCGATGCCGGATGAACGAAACGCAGGGAAAGGCAAGGGGTCCGGAAGGTCGATCACTGATATCGACAAGCTCATCCACGAACCCGCCCGGTACATGATAATGGCTTACCTGTATGTGGTGGAGAGCGCGGATTTCCTCTTTCTGAAGAACCAGACAAACCTTACATATGGCAACCTGTCCTCACATCTTAGCAAACTCGAGGGGGGCGGATACGTCGATATAAAAAAGGACTTCATTGGCAAGAAACCACATACCATGCTCAGCCTGACGAAGGAGGGGCGAGCAGCCTTTGAGGATTACCGACGGAACATGAAAAGGATCCTCGAGGACCTGCCCCGGGAATAATTTGTATCTCATTGGGTGCACGGATATTGTCAATGGTGCAAAGTTCGAAAATAATTCGAAGTTTGCAGCTTGACAATGTTCGCAAAATCGCAGCCCAAAGGGACCGATTTTGCTGAATTCATACCGCGTCGTCCTCTGATTTGGTATATCGTCCTTTCTTTTCGAGAGCTTCCCCGGCCAGTAATGACTTATCGAGCTTCGAGTCCTCTTTTGATTCGTATTGGACGCCGCAATGCGGACATAGCGGTTTCGCTTCAGTGATCATAGCATCACAAAATAAACAACGATATTCGGTCTCACATTCGTCCTCACAAAAATCAAAGTCAAAATCAGGCTCAACATAGCGCCCCTCATCATCATGAATTCCCTGATCCGGAGAAAATTGATCCATTGTGCTTTCTTCCGCCATGAACCCGATTCCACAATTGGGACAGAAATCCGAGCGTTCGCTTACCAGGTTGTCACATCGAGGACACTGAAATTCGATTTCATAATCCTCTTCATCTCCGACGGGGGTGAAATCTATGGGGTCCTCGTCCTCCCCTTCTCCCTCTGCCTCGGTTTCATCCAAATCCGCGCCACCCGGCACTCCGGGTTCTTCCTCGAGTTCTGACCGCTCGTTATCTTCCAATTCGATATCTTCCCCCTCCTCGTCTTCCCGTTCATCATCTTCGTAATCGTCTTCGTCCTCTTTGTCTTCATCATCTTCATAGAATCCCGAAAGCTCTGTTTTATCGTCCCAGTCGAGGTCTATGCCCTGAACGTCCGCCAGCATATCGTCCAGGTCGTCGAACTCGTCCTCTTCATCGTCCCAATCCTCCTCCTCGTCATCCACATCGGCAGCCTCGATTATGAAAAATCCGCAATGCGGGCAGACATCCTCCTCCTTTCCGATATCCTCCCAGCACTCAGGACAGATTTCTTTGTCATCAGGAGAATCACCGAACCATTCTTCCTCATCCTCTTCTTCGTCTTCCCCTTCCTCTTTTTCGTCGTCCTCTTCTGTTTCAACCAATGGGGCGCCGCAATTTTGGCATATCTCGCCCCCATCGTCCATCTCCAATCCACATTTCGGACAGACCAATCCGTCCTCGTCCATTTCCGTCGTCGCCGATATTTCCTGGACCATCGACCCCTCTGTCGTTTCTTCGCCCTTTTTCGGCTTCTTCTTTCGAAGGAAGAAGATATGCAGGATTACAACCACCAGTACCACTATCGACGCTATAACGATGATGAACGTGTACTCGGAAGGTCTTTCCTCTGCGGATATGGCATTGAAGGTAACGATCGGATTGCCGTTTGCATCGTTTCCGACATAGGTGGCCTCCAGGTCGTCCCGCCCGTCACCATCGGAGTCTATCTCCATCGGCTCACCCATCTTGAGGCTGAGGTTCTTCTTCACCCCGATATCGACCTTGACCGTATTGTCCACGGGTTTCGATACCTTCACATTGACCTTTTCATCGGTTTCAGGGATGGAGACTTCCACCTCCACATCCGGTAGGAAGGTATTCGTCTCCGACGGCTCTGTGGGTTTGAAGCCCACCATTTCATCGAACTCATCTTCTGTGTAGTCATAGGTTGCTTTTTCCTTGTTCTCCGATGGGAGCCAAGCCTCGTTGTTGAGAGTACTGGCATCGATGGTCATAACCCCTTCCAATATGGCGACGGTCCTGTTGTTAACTGTCTTGGTAACCTTGTATGTATAGTCCCCAAATTTAACCAACCCGGTGAACTTTGCCAAACCGTCCTCGTCCGTTTCGGAGGTATGAATGGTTCTGGTGCCGCCATCTAGCGTTACCGTCACACCGATCATAGGTTTTTCGTCGGACCATTTGAATGGGCCCAGGGTTAAACCCGTAACTACCACGGCAGGTATTTCGATGACTCTCACGATGAGCGTATCTTTGGCCGAGTTTCCCGCATCATCCGTAATTGTGAGAGTTATGTTATATCGTCCGGATATATTGAAGGTGAAAGCCGCTGTTTTTCCATATAGTGTATAAGCCGAGCCGCCATAGGTAAAGTTCCAAGTGTAATTGACAATCCCGACGTTATCGATGGATGGACTACCATTAAAGGTAGTGGTATCACCTTGGTCAATTGCTATGTCATCCCCCGCATTTGCCACGGGATCTGTGATATCGTTCACCGTCACCGTCATGTTATCGGTATGCCATTTCCCCGCGTCATCGGTTACATTGAGCGTTATGTTGAATGTACCGGCATTATCGAAAACATACCAGGGAGTGATCCCGTTCAGGGTTTGCAGTCCGCCATCATCAAAACTCCAGGAGCAGTCCACCAATCCAACGTTGTCGTAACTCAGGCTTCCGTTCAATGTGAGATTATCGTGCTGGTCAACGCTCCTATCCGGACCGGCATTGGCGATTGGATCGGTGGTATCGTTCACCGTTACCGTCATGATATCGGCATGGTAGTTCCCGGCAGCATCGGTTACATTGAGCATTATGTTGAAAATACCTGCATTATCGAATACATACCATGGAGTGATCCCGTTCAGTGTTTGCAGTCCGCCATCATCGAAACTCCAGGCGTAGTTTGCCATTCCCACGTTGTCGGAACTTAGGCTTCCGTTCAATGTGAGGTTGTCGTGCTGGTCTACGCTTCTATCCGGACCGGCATTGGCGATGGGATCGGTGGTATCTCTCACCGTTACCGTCATGATGTCGGCATGGTGGTTCCCGGCTGCATCGGTGACGTTCAGCGTCACGATGAACATGCCTGCATTGGTGAAAGTGTAGGAAGTTTCCACCTCATAGAGGGTTCTGGGACCATCGTCCGTGAAGGTCCAGGTGTAGTTCACGATACCCTCGATATCGGAGCTTCCGCTGCCGTTCAAGGTTACGGTAACTCCCTGGTCAACGGCCCGATCGGGTCCCGCATTGGCAATGGGGTCGGTGGTATCGTTCACAGTTACGAGCATGGAGTCCAGAGCCCAGTTCCCCACGATGTCGGTGACGTTGAGGGATACATTGAACGTTCCAGCATCTTTGAAGGTATGGTTTGTCGCGACACCGTACAGTTCCCTGGTCCCGTTGTCGTAGAATTTCCAGGTGTAGTTCGAAATGCCCTGATTGTCCGTGCTTCCGCTGGCATTGAAAAAAACAGTTTCCATCTGGTCGATGATCTGATCCTCACCCGCATCGGGAACCGGCACCTCGCTCTCGGTCCAGGGTCGATAGGTCACTCCGCTGCTGACGTTATCCCCCGTTCCCGGCCCGGCTCCGCCCGGACCCGAATCATCCCCCCACCAGTTTTCGCTTGCATTTACCGTATCCTGTGCCGAGGAGACGTTCAGGCCATCCCCGGTATTGCCACTGATATTGTTGTTATGTATACTCACCCTGAGAGTATCGATGACATGTCTGTCGACATTTATCCCGTGTCCCGCGTTGCCCGTGATGGTGTTGTTCGTAATGTTGATGTCCTGGCCCTTCATGTTTATACCGTAACGCACAGAATCGTTCAATACGTTATTATGAATGGTGATGAAGGTTGAACCACCCCAGAAGGAGATGGCGTCCTTGTTCTTGTTGAATAAATTGTCGGAGATGGTCAGGTTCTTCGATGCACTGGCGGCTATACCTTTGCCGTTTATAAAACCGGTGGCATCGTTCCCGGACACGATGGAATCGCTGCATGATGTGACATATATGGCGGATTCGTCTCCCTGGGGACTGCTCCCCAAACGGAATTGATTGTTGGAAATCGTAACATTCGTGGCCGCGTTCATCTGTATGGCCATGCAATTCTTGTTCGCGGTTATTCGATTGTTCTCGACCACAAGGTTATCCCCGCCTCTGAAGACGATGCCGTATCTCCCTTCTATGATATTGTTGCGTATTGATATATTGTACGTCAGCCCGCCGCTTCCCCCATAGCGAACCGCGCAAGTATCGGCGTTGTTGTCCGTGGGATCTCCCAAGAGCGTGAAGCCGTCGATGAACATATCGGTGACATCGTTGGCAATATCTATGAGCACATTTGGGTTTGGGTCCGGCAGACCGGCCTCGGTGATTATGGACTCCTGACCGGGATCCGTCCTCGCTCCCACAACCGTCGGATCCACTTTGAGTTTGGCTCCGCGCAGATTCAGCGGTTTCGAGATGCTTAGCCGTTCATTATAGGTTCCGGGGTAAACATATATGTAATCGCCTGCACTGGACCAGTCGATGGCGTCCTGAATGCTGGTGAAATCCTTGCCACCGTCGTCGTCCACGGTAAACTCTGCCCGAGTCTCACCATTTACACGTTCTCGCGGGAGTAGGTTGGTTATCTCCGTGCGTATTTTTTCATTCTCATGCCGGAACCATTCGTCATCCTGAAGAATACGAATGAATATACTCGTAAGAAGAAGAAGCACGATTGAGAAACACCATAACTTTCTCATTCCGACACCATCAAGGCGCATATAATATCAATATCAATCGATATTCACGTTAAGAAATGATATTGCATTATTAATCTATATAAATGCTCCCATCCAATAACTCTGCTATGTCTATTCAAAGATAAACTGACAACGCTATGACCATGATGAGAGCACTGTGGGCGTACATAAGCTATTTAACGTTAGATATCATTTCCATTCACCGGAGTGATTCGATAAGAGTTACACTTCATATGAACCTGAAAGGCCACAGGATCGAGGTGAACATATCTTGTTCTTCAAACCCAATATTGAAAAGCTGAAGCGAAAAAAGGACATCGGGAAGCTGGTGGAGGCAATGGGGTATAAAAAAAGCGCATACCTGCAGCGGGACGCCGCCGAGGCCCTCGCCGAACTGGGAGAGTCGGGCTTTTCTTCCCTCGTAGAAGCACTTGCAAGCGATAACAGGGACGTGGTCTACTATGCGGTCCACGGCCTTGGGAAGATGGCAGACGGGAGGGCGGTGGAACCTCTCATCGACCTGATGACCAGGATTAAGGAATGGGAACAGGGCGGTATCGTGCCCGACAATGTCGGGTGGAAGGCAGCTCACGTCATTGGTAAGATAGGGAGCCAGAGCACCATATTGCTGCTTGCCGATGCGATTTCCACGGGGAAGAATATCGAGATGATCCTCCTAGCCGTTGAAACGCTGGGGAGAGTGTCGGTCCCAACGCTGATCACCCTTAGCCGCATAGACCGGGACGAGAGATCGAAAACGAGATCGAAGGAGTTCATTACCACCATGCGAACCGGGGCGGTGGGGGCACTGGGACGACTGGGTGACGAGAGGGGGATACCCCACCTTGTAGAGCTCATGGGGGACGAGGAGTCCGATATCAGGGAAGCGGCGGTGGAGGCTCTGGAAATCATGGGAGAGAGAGCGGTTCCGACTCTCGCAGAAGCTCTGCGGGACGACGATCACAGAACAAGGGCCAATGCGGTAAAGGCGCTTGCCCTGATACAGAGGAAGAAGGCCGCACCGGCGATAAACGGACTGCTGAAGGATATCGATCTCTCTGTCATTTACAAAGTGGCGAAAACCCTCCGGTGGATCGGTGGAAAGGATTCGATCGAACACTTAAGGGCCGCAAGGTCGAGGATAGGAGGTCTGACGGGGGCGGATAAGTCATCGGTACTCTGGAAGAACGAGCCGGTCAGCGCAGAGGACGAACCGACGTTCAAGAAAAGGAAGAGAACCGAGCTGGTCATGGATCAGATCGGAAATACCATAGGGATACTGAAGGGCGAGAAAACGGGGGGATTCTGGGGAACGTTCGAGAAATACTTGTACATGGATGATTACCGGAAAGCCGACAGGAAAATGGCCGAATGGGATCTGCGAATGAAGATAGCTGACAAGGTGGAGGCGATGGACATAGAGGAGGAAATGGCGGAATATTTCAGCGAACTGAAGAAGAGAAAACCAAAAATTTACGATCTCTTCGAGGATGGGCTCAGTGAAATGGACTCGCATATTATGTACCGGATGACGGGAGAGTCCGAGTACATCGATTGAGCGAAGGCATACCGTGACAACGTTCGGATTGCGCAGATCTAATTGAGGGAATAGGAAGCATCCGGCGAGGCGGGTGGTCAGAATTTTTCCGGGAACATCAAGGGAGAACTTCGGGGGGTGTCGGTCATTGGTGGAGGTCAAGATGGCGGAAAGGGAGAAGCGAAAGGATGGACCTCCGGCGGGATTGAATTATCGACCAAACCATTCCCGGGAAAAAAATCTGCACTCACGACCACCGATCAGTCATACCCCTTCTTGTCGTCATGCAAATGCCGGTTCCAGTAATTGTATGGGGAGCCTCCGCTCTTCTGCGACGACGTTATGTCCCTTCCCAGCGCCTTGTAGTAGCTGCCGTACTTCTCGTCGATCTGCTCCTCGATGGTCCTGGCCCTCTTGATGCTCTCCTTGATGTGCCTCGCCGTCATCTCCCCGTCGCCGTTCATCACCGCCACGTCCCCTGCCGTCCTGATGAGGCCGCCCAGCTCCCGCAGCCGAAGCGTGTAAGCCCTGTCAACACCGTCGTACATCTTCGCCCTTTTCTTGGCGTTCTCAAGTATTTCCCGTACCGCGCTCCTGTCGGCATGCGGTATCCTGCCGTCCATCTCTATCTCCTGGGCCATGAACTGTATCATGAGGCTAGTCGCGTGGTCGTCCACCTTCATGAAGGTGTCCACCAGCACCTCGTACCCCTCGCCTATTATCCTCGATCGCAGCGGCGAGAGTATGCTTCCCAGGTCCTGTATGTTGCAGGCGCCTACGAGAATAAAGTCGCACGGAACGTCGTCAACCCTCACCGAGGCCCCCGCGCTCTGCGGATTGCGGCCCGTGATGGGAAATGCCTTTTCCTGCATGGCGGTCAGGATATACCGCTGCAGCTGGCCCATGTGCGGCAGTTCGTCCACGAACAGCACGCCCTCGTGCGCCTCGTGCACGGAGCCTGCAACCACGCGCTCGTACGGAGGGGTGCCCAGTCCCCTGTGCCCGCCGTAGGGATCGTGCCGGACATCCCCAAGGAACTCGGTCTCCGAGGCCCCCGTGGCCAGGACGAAGGGATTTCTGTCGAGAGGGAGCAGCGTCTTCTTAGGTGACTCCCGTTTCAGCTCCTTTCGCCTCTCGAGAGCATCCTGGTCCAGCTCCCTTATCTTGTCCCCCTCCCTCACGTATCTGACCACCTCCTCCTTTCCGTCCCGCTTTCTAGTGGTGGTGGCCTCCCTGCTCTTTCGGGGTCTTCCGGGGCCAATCGCCATGCGTATATTGCCGAAGGAGATGGCCTGCCCCTCGTTTCCCCTCTCCCCCTCCACCTTGTTCTTGCCGCACCTGGGGCATATCCTTATATCCGGTGGAGAATAGGTCTTGCATTCCCTGCATCGAAAGCCCAGCTTCTCGGCGATGGACTCCGGAACCTCTATGGCGGAGAGCAGCCTGCCCTCGGCCTGGCTCTTCCTCTCCCGCAGCTTCTCCACCTCCTCCGCCATCTTGACCTCCACCATTGGCCTCTCGGGATTCTCCGGATTGTGGACGACGTAAACCTCCTCGTCGGGCCTCGGCAGATGAAGGGACAGGGCCTGGGCGATCATGGATTTGCCCGTACCCGGCGGGCCCGCCAGGAACAGATGCCGTTTCTGGCTGGCGGCTATCCTCGCCAGCTCCACCGCCTCGTCCTGACCGATCACCCGAAGGAGAGGGTCACCCGGGAGGGATATCTGTCTCGTGGACTCTAGCTCCCGGAGGTCTATCCCACCTCTGGCATCTATTGCAGGTAATTCGTTTCCTTCCGTCTCGTCTATCCGGATCCCTCCTCTTCCCGCTTCCTTCGGTGCCTCTTCCTCTTCACGTAATAGAGATGCAGCGTGTAGATTATGAATATCAAGGACATTACGGAAACGACAATCCCCTTTATCGTCATGGGTCTCTCGCTCTTGAGGTACTTGACCCGAACCTCCACGAGGACGTCCTCCCTGGGCACGGTATCATTCTCGAGAATATTATCGGAATTATCCATGATAAGAACGTAATTCTCGTCATCGGGAGGCTCGAAGCTGAAGTTCAGCAACGTCACGTTCTGATAATATCCAAGGATGTTATCGGTGAAATTATCGGTAAGATAGGAATTCTCCGAGAAATCGCCCAGCAGCATAATATATACGTCTATGGCGCTGACGTTGTCCACCACGGTTATGTTCAGCCAGACCTTCTCGTCACTGGGCTCGATGACCTCCCAGCTGACAGTTCCCATCTCGACATAGTACTCCTTCGTTCTCGCGGAATAGGCGGAAGGTAGCAGCACAATGACGGTGGCCGCGAGCAAACACAACCAAGGTATTGCTGTTCTTCGTATCGGCATGGTACTCCCTTTAATACGGTAAGGGGCGGTATTCCATATCGCCCGTGGGAATTGCTCTGTTATCGTCGTCGGAATATATAACCTTAATCCCTCGTGGCAGGTACTGGCCTTCCGGGCAGGTGCGGAAAGCGGTCTGAAAATTCACGGAAAAACGGATATACGACTATTAACAATGATATGTAGATTGTGTTGCCGTCCGTGTTATTTTGGAATAACATTTCGCGGTAATATACCGAGTATGGGGGAGTGACATTGAGGAGTGCGGAAAAGAGCATTATTATATCCATATTGATGATACTATCGATCTGCCTGGCATCCCAGATTCCGGGGAGCCACGGAAGGAAAGAAGCGAAGCTAGGGATTGATTGGGATGATACCGCCCACCGAGAACGTCCCGGCACGCGTACCATGGACGTACAGGTCGCTCATATCACCTACGAGGGAGGCATCCCCGGTTGGAGCGTACAGGAAGAGGGGCGCACCGGTAACTACAGCATCGGGATCGTGGGAGAGACCACCACGTTCACCGTTTCGGTGGCGAACCTGGATGCCCAGGCGGTGGATGACGTGGAGGTCTACTGCGAGATATGGACGGCAAATACCACGCAGGAGTTCCAGATTCAGGAGCTGTACAACATCACGAGGACGATCCCGCGAATAGCCGGCAATCAGGCCGTGAACGTCCAGTTCTCCCACAGATTCCTGTTCTCCTTCCTGTACAATATAACGGCCTCCGTGAACGTTACGGGAGATTCCGACAGGAGCAACGACCGTTTTTCCCTCTACGGATGGGCGAACAAGTGGGCGGACGATTGCGAGAGCGGAGAGGGCGTATGGACCGCAAAGACCAGCTTCGGAGGTCCGGACCGCTGGCATCTGGTGGACGACGCCATAAACCAGAACGGCGATCACACGAGGGATTCTTCATGGTACGTGGGCCGCGACAACGGTCAGTACGTGAACAATATGGACGTGGAGCTCATCTCCCCCGAGTTCGATCTTTCCAACATGTATTCCGATCGCTGGAACGTGTTCAATTACCCGATAAGCTATGCCTTCAAGATGGTGGGGGACCGGAACGACGAGGGGGACAAGTTCTTCATAGATGACATATCTTCCGACAATTTCATCAATACGCGCAACATCTTCAGCAATCCCGGGGAGATGGGAGTGTACAACAGCTGGACCTTCATGAAATGGTACAGCGATCTGAACAGCAACGGCCAGGAGGACCCGGGAGAGCCCAAGGGTCTCGGAGTCCCCATAACAGGGTTCTGGAGCAGCCAGTGGAGGACCATCCGCTTCAGGTTCCGCTTCACCTCCAACGAGGCAGGCGTATCCCACGGCTACTATATCGACGACGTAATAGTGTTCGGCCTGGAGACCTACGTCGAGGATACCACGCCGCTGCCGCAGATAGAGGGCGTTACGGTGAAGGACAGACCCTTCGACGGCGGAGGGCACGTATACGTGAGCTGGGACAAGTGCACAAAATGGGACTTTGAGCGATATGATCTCTACGCCGACACCTCCCCCATAACCAACGTTTCCGGCATGACGGCCATAATCTCGAACATAACCGACGGGGGAAATATATCCCACCTGATAAACGAGATAGACGGAAATCCGCTACAGGATGATACAGATTACTTCTTCGCCGTCAGCGTCACCGACATATGGGGCAACGTGAACCCCCTGGTCGTGAACGGCTCGGGCAAGTGCATAGACAACCTGCCGTTGGGCGTCAAAGGCCTCTCGGGAAGGGATATTCCCGACGACGAGGGCGGAAGCGTGGAGATATCATGGGATCCGAACGAGAGCCCCGATTTCGCATACTTCAACGTTTACAAGGAAGAGGAGCAGATCACAACAGTTGCCGGTCTCACACCCTATTCCTCCAACGTAAGCGCCACCAGCATGGCCTTCCACAACCTCACCAATGACGACGGGTATTTCTTCACCGTCACCAGCGTGGACGACTCCATTCCGGGCAACGAGAACGGCTCCATCACGGGCGGCAATACCATCGGTCCCGTAATGCCTTTGGACAACCTTCCGCCTGGCCCGGTCAGGAACATCACCGCCTACGATACGCCGAACGATGCCGGGAGCAGCATCCAGGTGTTCTGGGAGCCGTGCAGCTCCCCCGACTTCGCCCATTACAAGGTCTATATCGACGACGAGAAGATCACTAACGTGAGCACGGTTCCGGTGGCGGTGGACAAACTGACGGATAATTTCACCATCCTCACGAAGATGAACAGCAAGGCCCTGGAGGACGAAATGGAGTACTACATCGCGGTAACGGCCGTGGATACCTCCGGCAACTATCTCAGGGACGTATCGGCGAAAACCCCGGTGTCGAGCCATGAGAACATCCCGCCCATGCCGGTTACGATACTCAGCGCAGATGATACGCCCAAAGATGACGGAGGGTCCATAAGCATCAGGTGGATGAGCTCCCTGGAAGCGGACTTCGATCGCTACAACATATACGTGGCCAATCGCTCCTTCAACTCGGTAGAGGATATGACACCCACACTAACTGAGCACAATATCACGACCCAGACCGCATTGATTGTAAGTATGGGCAATGATCCCCTGGTGGACCTTACCGAGGAGTACTGGATAGCCATCACCGCAGTGGATGTGAGAGGGAATGAGGAAAAGTCGGTAGAGCCCTTCGGCCCCGTTACCTGCCTGGAGAACATCGCCCCGGAAGCGGTATATATTCTGGAAGCCTACGACACTCCCGATGACGCTGGCGGCTCCATCACCATCGAGTTCGAGAAGAGCGAGGAGAACGACGTGGTCCGCTACGAGGTCTACGCGAAGAGCAAGGAGTTCCGCGACGTCGAGAATATGGTCCCGGAAACGGTCATTGATGCGGAACATGTGATCAACGATTCATACGTCGTGGAGGTCACCACCACCAACAGGGTTCCCATGACGAACGGAAGGGCGTATTACGCAGCCGTATCGGCCATAGACCTTTCCGGCAATCAGAATACCGGAGTGATACCCTCGGAGGCGGTGGTACCGGCGGAGAACATCGCCCCCTCGGAAGTGAGGGAACTCCGGGCCTATGACAGGCCCGGGGATGCGGGAGACGGCATCATAGTGGAATGGAACGCCAGCCTGGAGGCGGATTTTAATTATTACATGCTGTACGTGTTCGAAAGGAACGTCTCCGAGATACTCGATATCCATAACAACAATGCCTTCGTGGCATACCCCGAACAGGACGGTGAGCAGGGGAAACGCATAGTGATGAGGGACGATACCTATTTCGAGGTTGACGAATATCAGAAAAAGGGATTGAAGCCGGGAAGAAAATACTGGGTGGCGGTACTGGTGTTCGATACCCTGGGCAACGTCGATCGCAGCGTAACGTGCTTTGGCCCCGTCATACCGGAAAAGAACATCTTTCCATCCCTCGTCATACCCGATGAGATCGCCGGTGATCTGGAGATCAATGTCAGCGAAACGCTCCGTATCGAGGTGGAGGTGTACGATCCCCTGGGCGATGATTATTCCATCAAATGGTACTGGATGGGAATACAGGATCGGAGTTCGAAGGACAAAAGGTGGTATGCCATCTCCCAGGAAAAGCCCAGGGAAGGCAACATCACGGTCAAGCTCCTGAGCGAGGACGGGGATGAATACGACATCTACACCTGGAACGTCTCTTTCAAGGTGGTGAAGGATGATACCACTTCGGACGTGGGCGGTACCATCGTCATGGTGCTTGGCATGGCCGTCCTGGCAATACTCGTCATAGCGATACTCCTCTTCCTCGTATTCAGAAAGAAGCGAAAGGATGACCTGCCGGACGATGAGGAACTGGCAGTACCAAGGCACATACTTACCGACCGGCCACCCGATGCCTTCGCCCCGGGTACGGCCCCGGGAGGGCCCCCGGGCATGGCGCCCGTAGTCACCGAGGAGAGCCTTATCACCGGTCCCGACGAGATCCCCGAGGCAGCGACCGGGGAGACCCGGGTAGTAAAGAAGCCGGTGAAGACCGTAAGGAAAAGGGTCAGAAAGAGGAAGGCGAAGGCCCTGCCGAAGGGTGGTGACGATGAGGTCAAGGCCCTTCCGCCCGCCAGCGTTCCGGAAAGCACCGGAGAGGAAGGCGAGGAAGATGTCAAGGAGGAGGGAACGGAAGACCTGCCGCAGGGGGAAGAAAAGGAGGCGGAGGCCAAAACACCCGGGGAGGGTGACATGATCGAGGCCGGCGAGGCAGCGGAAGGTGAAGAAGAGGGCGCGGAAGAAGAGGTGACGGGGGGTGAGACCGCGGCGGAGGAGCCAACGGGGGAGGAAGCGGAGGGAGACGGATCCATCGACGATATTCTCAGATCAGCAGAGGAAGTCGCAGGCATGGGGGGTGGGGCAGGAACGGGCGAGGAGACCGGTGATACGGAGGACGAAGCTGTAAAACCGGAAGCTGCCGTGGAGGTAGCGGATGGCCCGGGGGAGGAAGCAGAGATCGGGGAACCCGCCGCAGATTTCGCCCCGGAAGCAACGGAGGAAACATCCCCGGAACCTGCCGCCGTCCAGCAGCCCGCACTACCGGAGGAAGATGTCCAGGCCCGACTCGCACAGATCGCACAGCAGTACGACGATATACAGCAGCAGGCAATGGCCGTTCGGGATAAAATAGCACTGAGCGAGGACCCCGCCGAGAAGGAGGCTCTTCTCCTGGAGTACCAGGAATTCGAGCAGCAGGTTGTGGAGCTCCAGCAGCGGGCCAACGCCATCCAGGCCGGGCCGGCACAGCAGCAGGCTGCTCCTCCGGAGCCCCAGGCGCCTCCCCCGGTGACGGTCCAGTGCTACAACTGCAATATGTATCTGACCGTCCAGGACGCACAGAGGCCCCTGAGAATAATATGCCCCACCTGCGGCGCCGAGAGCATACTGGAGGCATAGGCGGCATTATCATATGGGAGATGGGAGTCCGTTATCAAAAAAATAACGGGTGAGCGCCTCGGGAACGGATAAGAGGCGAATCTCGTGCGTCCTCGGGGAGCTCACCCTGCTCATCCATCGGGGTCGTGGTATTTATGGCTTGTAGTACAAAATTCGTCACTGATTCTCATATTATGCATTTATAACGCCTCTCTCCCGATTTCCCCTTCGTTACGTTTATATCGCAATTCCCCGTTATCCCACTCCGATATCCATGGAGCCCCATGCCCACGGAGGACGAACAAGATGAGCCAATGTCAGCCTTTCCAGGTACATATAGAAGAGAGCCCGGAGGAAGCCCTCGGGCGTGTGAAAAGGGCCGCCTCATCATCCGGGGTTCGATTCTCGGGAAGCACGCAGGAGGGAAACTTCTCGGGCCAGGGGGTTCAGGGAAGTTATGCCGTTTCGGGAGAGGTCATAACGATACACATCACTGACCTGGGCTTTCCCGCATCCCTGATGTTCGACTGCAAGTCCCTCGAGGCACAGATACGGAAGTTCTTCGAGGATTGACCGTATCCCCGCTGACCAGGTGATGGAATATTTTCCTCTACTATGAACGTTTAATCGCCTGTACGGAACGGGGGTGAAGGTCCCTCACTTCAATACCGCGGCCGTGATCATCATGCATACCAACTACGGCGATCCCCACGACGGCAGCATCGAGCCGGACGGAAGGGATTGGATCAAGAATGTCAACCGGGCTCTCTCTGCTGCTTGTCGGGATCAAGGTGTCGCGTTCTTCCGTACGCTTGAGGTGTTGGCCGACGAACGTGGATTGTTGGCAAAGGAATACGATAGCGGCGACGGAGTTCATCTCAGCAAGGAGGGCTATCGGGCGGTGGGCACCCATATCACGGATACTTTCAGCAAGCGGTACGGCCCCGGTCCGAGGATAGCCTGCCTCGGGGACAGCCTCACCTACGGTTACGTCACCAGCGGCTTCGGTTTCTACAAGGCGGATGCACACCCGGAGTTCCTGGCGATGGCCGGATACGAGAGCCTGAACCTGGGCATATGCGGCGACACCACCGGCGGAATGCTGGCACGGCTCTCCCCCCAGGTGATAAAGAACTGTATGGGACCAACCCACTGCATAGTGCTCGGAGGCGCCAACGATCTCTTCATGCAGGTGCCCCGCGGAAGGGTTGTAGATAACCTGCTGGAGATCGCCGGGAGGTGCAGGGAGCACGGAATGGGACCGGTGATCCTGGAACTGTATCCGTGGGGCTGACGCTCGTATAATATTGTCAACGGTGAAAAGTTCGACAAAAAGTCGAAGTTTTCAGCTTGGCAATGTGTGCCGCATCGTCTGAGGGGTAACGCCCCCGAAGGCGCAGGTGTGCCGTAGGTACACCGGAGTCCAACGGGCGCGTGGAAGCGCAGATGCGGCTTCATCTATCGTAGTTCTATATCCGCACCAAGTGATCTAGAAAACACACACCCCTCGGCCCACCTCAGTCCTCGGCCACTATCAACGGCACGGATGTCCTGGTCCTTATCTCTCTGTCGATATCTTCCTTCATCCAGCCCAGAACGCCGCTCCTGTCCGGCTTCCCTATAACGATGAAATCGGCATTGTACTTCTCTGCATATTCCACGATACGCTCCACCGGGTCGCCCGTCTCCAATGCCGTCGTGATCGGTACCTTCTCCTCGGTCCCCTTCTTCTCGAAGATGCCCAGGATGTCCTTCGCCATCATCTCCTTTTTGTCCGTATGCTCGTCCATGACGTAAAGGGCCTTTATCTCGCCATTGGTCTTCCTGGCGATGCTCACCGCATAGTCCGCCAGCTTCTGGGCGTTGGCGGGATTGGCCGTGGGGACCAGGATCCATATGCCGGGAATGTACGCGACGCGACCGTCAACTTCCTCCTTGCGGTGCCAATCACCGAACTCGTAGTAGCTCTTCCCCTGGCTCGGATACCGCCTCACATCCACGAAATCCTCTCCCTTGGACAGTTTTCCCTCCTTGCGAAGATCCTTCTTGTAAATGATGGTCCTGTGTGGGAAGGGGATCTCCACTCCCTCGGCGTCGAACCTGTCCTTTATGGCCTCCAGTATGTCCGAGCGTACCTGCTCCCGGTCCAGGGCATGTTTCAGCCATATCCAGAGCTTGAGGTTCACCGAGAAGTCGCCGAACTGGTCCATGGTGACGAAGGGCTGGGGATTGCGGAGCACCCTGGGATGCTTCCTGGCCTCTTCGATTATTATCTTCTTTGCGAGCCTCCAGTCCGAACCGTAGCTTATCCCCACATCTATCTTGTGTGTTATGACGGGGGACTCCCTGGTGTAGTTCCAGATCTCGTTCTTGGCTATGTTGTTGTTGGGGACCACCACCAGCTCCCCTTCCTCCGTCCTTATCCTTGTGGTGTTTATGCCTATCTTTACTATATCTCCCCAGGTCTCCCTTGCTGCGTCCCCCACCCTGACCCGGTCACCAACGGCGAAGGGCTTGTCCGCGGCAAGCATGAACCCCGCCATGAAGTTGGCTATGGTCTCCTGCAATCCAAATGCTATGGCCACTCCTATGAAGGTGAGGGCGCCGAATATGGTGACCGGACTTATCCCGAGGAAGGTGAGCATTATTCCCAGACCGATTATCACCGAGATGATCTTGAGGAAGTTCTCCATGGCATTTGCGGCGTGGGTATCGATCTTTCCGTGAAGGACGTACTTGATCCGGAAGACGAACAGTATGAACATGGTGGCGAAGGTCGTGCCGATTATTATGGTGGCAACGTTGAAGACCACGTATGCATATCTGTAGAGAGGGAGCTCCTCCTTGCCGGGAAAGGATGCGTCCACCGCGATGTATAATGCTAATAGCGAGAAAAGGTAGACGATGGACCTCCTGAGCCTCTTGAACTCCTTTCTGTAAACCTTCCCCGTCATCGCCCTTCCGAATGCAGCCCGCAGTACCAGCCTGATGACCTCGATAAGCACGGTTCTGGTGAACAGGAGACCGATGGTGGAGATTATCAGGAATTTGATGATCATCCAGGTGGTGAAACCGTAGGCGTAGACGTCGAAACGTGTGTGAAAATCGTAGCCCAGGGCATTGAAGGCAATGATGGTGAAACTGAGTATCACCGACCATCCTATGAATCTCTTCACCGTTCGCTCGAAAAGGACGAGCTGTTTTACCATCTCCTTGCTGGGCCCGCGGTATCCCTTCTTGCCCTCTCTCTTACGAAAACGCTTATCCAACGATCGTATGGAGTTGGATATGTACCGTGGAACGAATCTCGATAGGAATGCATACAGTACCACACCCAGGACCAGTATTCCCAGCGCGAGCAACATCCTCCACAGGGGTGGACTGTTCCAGTAGGCAGTGTTCCAATCGATAGACAGATTCATTTCAATCGCCCGTTGTCATGTTCCCCAGCAGCATGGGATCTTTCGTGTTACAATGATGACCTACTCCTTTTTCTGACCTTTGAACCTTCGGGGTATCATATCAGCAAGCACTCATGGCCCTTCCCAGCACCCCCGAGCATGAAAAAAAATCGTAATTCATCCTATCTCGGAACCGATGGCAGTATCCCATAGCGTTATTAATAAATTTGTGTTGTTCTTTCCCCTGCAGTGGCGATACGCAAGTGACGAAAACCGTAATTCAGAGAACAATATTTCTATAATTTAAACTGCTTTCTCGCCGGGTTCACTTGACGAGGATATTGAAATGAACAATATTATCATTCATATCGAAGAGGGTAATGATGACGGAAGAACCTAACGGCACGGGCGAGAGGCTTCTGGTGGGAATCGACGCCGGCTCCACCACTGCGAAGATAGTGATCCTGGCCCCTGGCGGACAGCTGGCCTTCAGCGATTATCGAAGACACCTGGGGAACATACCCAAGGCCCTTCTTTCTATGCTCGGGGAGGCGCTGGAAGCGTTGGGGGACGTTGAAGTATCCCTTGCCGTCACTGGCTCTGCCGGAATGGGCATTGCGGAGCGCATTGGCTTTCCCTTCGTGCAGGAAGTGGTGGCCACCGCGGGATACGTTCGCAGGTATCATCCCGATGTACGGACATTGATCGATATAGGCGGTGAGGATTCCAAGATGATATTCTTCGATGCTGGCGGCAGGCCGGACATGCGCATGAACGGAAACTGCGCAGGTGGGACCGGTGCCTTCATCGACCAGATGGCGACCCTACTCGATGTGGACATCGGCGAGATGAACGCGCTTGCGGAAAGGTCGCAAACGGTACAGACGATCGCCTCGAGATGCGGGGTGTTCGCAAAGACCGACGTGCAGAACCTGCTGTCCCGCAGGATATCCAAGGAGGATATCTCCGCCTCCATCTTTCACGCCGTGGCCGTCCAGGCCATCTCCACCCTGGCGAGGGGATTCGATCCCGAGCCCAAGGTCATGTTCTGCGGAGGCCCTCTGACGTTCCTTCCCATGCTGAAGGAGGCCTTTCTCGAATTCCTCGGTTTCGGGGAGGAGGACGAGATCTCACCCGATAGTCCCCTGTTCATACCGGCCATAGGAACGGCCCAATACGAAGATGTCAAGCGCCTTCACGTGGATCTGTCGGAACTGGATGCCATCATAAGGGTGGGTTCTGCCCTCGATACGGCGGTGGAGGGGCGGCTGGACTCCCTTTTCGACGACGAGGAGGAATTCCAAAAATGGAATGCGGAAAGGATGGTGAACGTGGGCGAGACCACCGATATATCGAACCTTCGCGGAAAGGAGTGCTTCCTCGGGATCGATTCCGGCAGCACCACCACCAAGATAGTTTTGATCGATGATGAGGGGCGGCTGGCCCATGGTCATTATGCCGGGAACAAGGGAGATCCCGTGGGGGCTGTCATCGCGGCCCTCGAAGGGTTGTCACAGACCTGTCGCGAGCAGGATGTGAAGCTGAACATCGGGGGCAGTTGTGTCACAGGTTACGGCGAGGATCTCATCAAGGCTGCATTCTCGGTGGACATGGGCATAGTCGAGACGCTGGGGCATTTCCGGGCCGCCTCCGAGTTCATCGAGGACGTGACCTTCATCCTCGATATTGGCGGACAGGACATGAAGGCCATCTTTATCGACAAGGGCGTCATCACGGACATAGAGATCAACGAGGCCTGTTCCTCGGGCTGCGGCTCATTCATAGAGACCTTCGCCAGGTCCATGGGTTACGGGGTCGAAGAATTTGCCGGGAAGGCGGGGTATTCAAGGGCCCCGGCGGACCTGGGCACGAGATGCACCGTATTCATGAACTCAAAGGTCAAGCAGTCCTTCAGGGAAGGTGCCACGGCGGAGGATATCTCGGCGGGGCTGGCCTTCTCGGTGATAAAGAACTGTCTATACAAGGTGTTGAAGATCAAGGATACGTCGGTGCTGGGCGATCGAATAGTGGTGCAGGGAGGGACCTTCAGGAACCCTGCTGTGCACCGTGCGCTTGAGCTTATACTCGGACAGAAGGTCGTCTGCTCATCCGCCCCGGAGCTCATGGGTGCCTACGGCGCTGCGTTAAAGGCCCTGGACGCCAGAAAGGAATCAGGCGGCGGGACGCCCTCGACATTCGTGGGCCTGGACGGGCTCGACAGGGCCCGGAAGTGCAGGGCGAAACACATTCGCTGCGGCGGATGCGAGAACCGCTGCACCGTCACCAGGCTGAAGTTCGATTCAGACAGCGTCTTCTTTACCGGCAACAAGTGCGAGCGATTCTTCTCGAACAAGGGCACCGGCCACCGGAGGGGGGAGAACCTGCTGGCATACAAGCTGGAGCTTCTCTTCGGCATGGACCACGAGCCCGAGGGAGAGGTCGTTGCCACGGTGGGCATTCCCCGCGTTCTCAACATGTTCGAGAACTATCCATTCTGGTGCACACTGCTCCGCGGGTCCGGTATCCGACCGGTCCTCTCGCCCCCCTCGGGACAGAGCATATCGGAGATGGGTGCGCGAACCGTGATGTCCGAGAACATATGTTTCCCGGCGAAGTTGGCCAACGGGCATATATTCGCCCTGGCGCAGCAGGGAGTGGACCGGATACTTTATCCCATGGTGGTCTACGAGGAGAAGGAGTTCAACGATTCCCTGAACCAGTTCAACTGTCCCATAGTGACCAGCTACCCGGACGTTATAAGGAACGCCATCATGCCGGAGTCGAAGTTCGGCATACCCTTCGATATGCCCACCGTGAGCTTCGGGAGTGAAAAACTCCTCAAGGCTGCTTGCTGGAAGTACCTCCGTGGTCTGGGTATCAAAAGGAAAAGATTCGAGAAGGCCTTTGCGGAAGCGATGGCGGCGAGACTGGATTTCAAGGATAAACTGCGGAAACGCTGTTCCGAGATAATGGAGAAGGCAAAGGAGGAGGACCGAATGGTCGTGCTCCTCCTGGGGAGACCGTATCACCTGGACCCCTTCATCAACCAGAAGGTCCCCGATATGATCGCCGACCTGGGAACGGACGTCATTTGCGAGGACTCCATACCCTATTACGGCGGCAAGGGTCTCGAGGACGTGGACGTGCTGACCCAGTGGGAATATCCAAATCGGATATTCGCCGCTGCCAACTGGGCCGGCCGGGAGGAGAGGGTCGAGGTGGTACAGCTGAACTCCTTCGGCTGCGGTCCGGATGCGGTGGTATGCGACGAAACAAAGAAGATACTGGCCAGCCTGGGTAAGACCCATACCGTCATCAGGATAGACGAGGTTTCGAGCCCTGGCTCCATCAAGCTGAGATTGCGATCGATGATGGAATCGCTCTACCAGAGGAGCACTGGGGCGGCCGCCATCCGTGTGGAAACGAAGACGCCGCCTCCCTTCCTGGACGCGGACCGGGACAAGACCATCATAATCCCATTTTTCTCTCCCTTCCATTCGATACCTCTGGAAAGCGCCCTCAGCTCGGTGGGATACCGCTTTCACACCCTGCCTCCGCCCGACCGTAAAAGCGTGGACGTGGGTCAGAAATACACGAACAACGAGATATGCTATCCGGCCACCATAGTCATAGGGGACCTGATAAAGGCGCTTCAATCCGGGGAGTTCGAGCTGGACAATGTGGCCGTCGGGATATCTCAGACCGGGGGGCAATGCAGAGCGTCCAGCTACATATCGCTTTTGAAGAAGGCCCTGGTCTCCGCCGGTTTCGGCGATGTTCCCGCCGTTACAGTGCATTTTTCCGACGAGAAGTTGAACTACCAACCGGGTTTCCGGCCCGACAAGAAGAAGCTGGCGCGCATGGGCCTTTCCGGGCTTATGCTCACGGATGCCGTTATGCAGTTCTATCATGCCACCGTGGTACGTGAAAAGAAGAAAGGAGAGGCCATGGCGGCGGTAGAGCGGGCGATGAATCGGATGAAGGATATGACCGAGGGGAGACTGAAGGTGACCCCCATCTCGCTTCTAAGGGAAACGGTGGAGGAATTCAACAGGATAGACACCCATAAGGGAGAATACCCTGCGGTGGGTTTCGTCGGCGAGATCTACGTCAAGTACAATCCCTTCGCCAATTTCTACATGGCGGATTGGCTCACGGAGAAGGGCGTGGAGGTGGTTATACCCCCCATCGCTGATTTCTTCACACAGGGCCTCATCAATACCAGGGTCAACAACGATGCCGATACGGACAGCGGCACGGTCAAGTATTTCACGACCTACCCGATACAATGGTACGTGAACTATCATCACAGGAGATTCGAGAGGGTAAAGAAGAAGTTCAGGTACTACAGGAGAACGCACAGGATAGACGAACTGGCAAAGATGGCCTCGGGCATCGTGAGCCTCACGGACCAGTTCGGCGAGGGATGGCTGATACCGGGCGAGATAGCCGCCTTCGCGGAGGACGGGATAAACAACATCATATGCGTTCAGCCCTTCGGTTGCATAGCGAACCACGTCATCGGAAAGGGGGTGGAGAAGAGGATGAGGGGCATCTACCCGGAGCTGAACATATTGTATCTCGACTGCGACATGGGCACCTCCGAGGTCAACATCTTCAACAGGCTTAACTTCCTGGTGGAGTACGCGAGGTCGTCGGTTGGAAAAGCGAAGACTTGATCTGGGGAATTGTATTTCTGGTTATATCGGTGGATGAGTTCTCTTCAATAGGAGGGCTCGATAGCCGGGGGGTGGAAAAGGGGTGGTGAAGGCGGACGCGAGCCCGATACCAAATACATAATGAAGGATATAAAAATACACAACAACTAGGGCGGGAGCCCTCGTGGGAGGCGTTAGCCGAACCCGAAACGATAACAGGGCGCCCGAGAAGGTCGGCATGGTTGGGAAATTGGGCAATCCCGCTGAAATTCACAACGGACGGATCAGGTATGCGGGAATCGGGAGGAGAGTTGGAAGGGGATGGATGGTTTCAATAGAGGCAACACCGAAAAGTCATGGCGTGGGAAAGTCTTTAAAATATCCTTTAAGAAAAATAGTTAGTGACATTTAAACTAAAAAGAGTAGTAGAGTCTTTTTTACATGAGATTATTCTATTATTTAATACTCTCTTAATTCAGGTGACATTTGTATGAAAAAAATCATCCAAGATGTTTTTTCCCTAAAACCTCATCTGGTTATTCTGGGGGCAGGTGCAAGCGTTGCTTCCATACCAAATGGTGATAGGAATGGGAAGGAGATTCCCGTAATGGACAATTTTGTAGATACTTTAGGTATCGGGTATCTCTTAGAAGACTTGAATATTGAACATGAAAATATAAATTTTGAAGATATTTGGAGCGATTTATACAACAGAGAAGAACACGGCGAGATTATGATACAGATTGAAGAAATTATCTTCAAATATTTTTTTAGTCTCAAATTACCAGAAACACCTGTAATTTATGACTATCTAATATTATCTTTGAGAAAAAAAGATGCAATAGCAACATTCAATTGGGATCCTTTACTTGTACAAGCATATCTGAGAGTATTAAATATAACAGACCAACTTCCTTCCTTAATATTTTTACATGGAAACGTGGCAGTTGGAATGTGTGATGAGCATAAGATAGGTGGACCAATATCGAGATTATGCCCGATCTGTCAGAGACATTTTCACAAAATAAAATGTTTGTACCCAATAGATGATAAGGACTATGAGAACGATCCTTTTATTTATGACCAATGGAATACAGTAAGACACTATCTGAAAAATGCTTTTTCAGTAACGATATTCGGTTATAGCGCTCCAAAAACAGATGTATCCGCAATCAAACTTCTAAAAAAAGCATGGGGACAAACAGAAGAGAGATATTTAGAACAAATTGAGATTATTGATATTAAGAGTGAAAAAGAATTACTTGATACCTGGAGTGATTTCATCCATACTCATCATTATAAAGTTTTTAACTCGTATTTTGACTCAACGATTGCAAAATTCCCAAGAAGAAGTATTGAAGCATTTACTCAATGTTTCCTTGAAGTCAAATGGATAGAGAACCATAAAATCCCAGAACACCTTTCTTTTTTTGAATTAGAGAGAAACATCAAACACCTATTATCGTATGAATAATTTCTTTACAACAATTGGTACGTGTCACATCCTATCTACCTTCCCATCACAATCCCTAATCCTCTCCCGCTCACCCTCCCATCGAAATCAGCTGCTTGAAAACCCTCCTCGTCCACATCCACTCTCTCATGACTGACGCACACGCTCAGATTGTACCACTCGGAGCGCCAGACGGGTTTATGGGGTAATGGAGGCATATACCAAGACGAAAATATGCCTCTCTCCCGAATCGGCCCCCCATCCAACTCACTACACGGAAAAAATAAAGGTACGATCACATGATAATCTGAATTATCACAATTTAGATTATCATGTTTCATCCCACCGTTACATTTACATCATATAGCGGCGATATTATCCGTAACAGTGATATCGTGGAAAAGGTAGCGACGAGAATTCCGGAAAATGACCTGGAATGGCTGAGGGAGCTGGAAGCTGAGACGGGAGCTAACAGAGCGGAAGTGCTGCGTAGATTGTTGGACCGGGGTCTTCGAGAATGGAGAAGGGAAAAGGCACTGGCCCTGCTTCGCGATGGCAAAATAACCATAAGGAACGGGGCCGAAATGGCCGACATACCCTACATCGAGATGCTTGGACTGCTGTCGGAGGAGGATATTCCCACGGGGTATGACGAGAAAGAACTGAAACGAGACATTGCGAGGTTCTGAACATGGTCATCGTTGATCCTTCCGCCCTCATCCCATGTAACTCTCAAGACCCGATCAACTCCCTTCCGTAGAAAAACGTATAACCTCGGAAGTCCATGTTATCATCGGGAGGCCCGGGCCAGTGACCCGATCGGTGTCGAATCGAACGATAAAAAACTTTCTGACAATCACGTTCCTACTGATCATACTGATTATACCTCTTCACGAGATTCCCACATCCACCTATTCCAGATCCCTACTCATTTTCAACATTCCATCCGACACTTCACCCGACCAACGATCAGAAGGTAGCAGGGAAGGAACAAAGACCACGACGATCCTCACGATGTACAACGGCTCCGGCATAAAGGGGGAGAACGTTACCATCCGGGGCCTTCTTACCGACGATCACGGCAACGGACTTTCAGGCAGGACAGTTCACATTTACTGGAAGGAGAAACCTCCCCACCCGATCGGCTCGCCCGAGGGAAATGCCACCACCGACGGCGTTGGTAAATTCGAGTTCGACGGATTCCGCATACCTGCGACCCAGCCCGTCGGGTATGGGTGTGCCTGCGGGAGATTCAAGGGGGACGACGTTTATTCTGTTGCTGAATCCAACATCGCGACGTTCGTAGTTCAGGCCAACGTCAGGGTGAGTATAAGTGGTGGTATCAACAACGGAACCCGGCTGTCCTATGGAGATGAACTGCAAATCAAGGGCGTCGTCGCCGAGGTTTGCGATGACGGGGAAGAACATCCCGCCACGTATGTCGGGGACGTTTACGTGTATGCGGTCCTAGTCGGGAAGGGAGAAAGCCGGGAGCTCCCGGAGGCGAATACCGACGAGTGGGGTCTGTACGAGATAACGACAACGGTACCGTACGAACTCGAACCCGGAGAATATGAGCTGAGAATGTGTTTCAGGGAGACGGACTTCTACGTCACCGAGACGGAATACCTCGAGACTATCTCCATCCTGCTGGTAGCGGAAACGTATCTGAAAGTGATTCATTGTCCGCCTGGGTTCATGTTCGGTTGGGAAGAAGATGAAGGCGGTAATTATGTCTCGGTCGCACTATTGGAGAAAGGAACCGGGGGCCACCATCCCGAGCTAACATTGAGCAATGAAACCATAAACATGAAGATCACCATCTGGGATGCCAAGGGCGGTCGTAATATAATCACTCTCACGGAGAGCACAAATGCGAGCGGACATGCGGTATTCGATCTATCCGACGTGCATTTTGTCGATGACGATGGCGTTGAGGTATTCCCGTTTTTCGATCCGATATACGGTTGTAGCTATAGGGTATATTTCAACTTTACAGGGAATGAATACCTTACAAAGTGCGAGGATGAGTATGATTCTCCCGGACCGCAAAGAGATCTCTCTGAATCCGGCAGCTCGTCGCAATCCGATACTGAAGGATTGTGGTGGGTAGTGGTTCTGATTGGTGTTGGGATAGTAATAGCGATTGTAATTGTTTCAATAATTAATATGTGCCGCAGGAAGAAAAAATAGATCCGAGGAGCATGGAATACCCGTTACTGGTTCGTGCTGGAGATCGACCCGGAAGAGAAGGTGCAGGAATCCGACGACAAGAACAACGTGTGGGAGCCCCCAAGTAGTTTCGTTACACCAAAGAAACCAATGGAAGAAACCCATTCTTCAACTAAATATGATATCATGATGTTTTACATTGTGGTTTCCTTGTGTGCCCTGGCAGCATTGATCCTTCCGGTGGTTGGCGTATATTTGATATTGTATCATTTGGATAAAAGGCTACCTAAGGGAGAAAAAAAATGAATGTGGAGAAAAATTGACCAAGGATTGATCTGTGTTATTCAGCCGGAACGTCCCCCATCCAATCTTTACTTTCTCTACCCTCCCGATATCGTTTATATAGAATGAATCTCCTGGTGAAAAAACATGGCCAATAAAGACATAAAAGCCGACAAGGACCTCGTTGCGATGTGCGGCCTCTACTGCGGGGCCTGCGGAAAATATCTCAAGGGCAGGTGCCCCGGCTGCGCCGACAACGAGAAGGCGTCATGGTGCAAGGTGCGGACCTGCTGCATCGAAAATGAATATAAGACATGCGCGGAGTGTCGGACATACACGGATTGTAGGGACTGCAAGAAACTGAACAATTTCATGGCCAAGTTCTTTGCCTTGTTCTTCAATTCCAACAGGCCAGCCTGTTTACGCGAGATAAATAAGAACGGACGGAAAAAATTCGCTGAAGAGATGGCAAGAACTGGCAAGATGACGCTTCCGCGGAAATGAACGGGCCGGGTATCCGCTCCCTCGGGGAAACTCTCCGCAGACGCTCGTTTCACTCCGTGGTATCAAATGCCCCACCGGCGATGCCATCCCCCATCCGGGAGAGGGCTCTCCTCTTCTCCAGCCTCTCGATGATGACCGATCTTCGCGGTCCCATCACGATATGTGTATCTCCTCGTTGGCGCAGATGAAGAGGGTTTCCTGAAGTCCGAAATATTTCTTGAACAGTTCTTCACCTTCCTCCTGGATCTCCTTCTTCTTGAAGCCCAGGATGACGAGGTCGGCGGAGCCGGAATAGTGGTATATCATCTTCTTCAGCTTGTCCGGATCGGAGTAGGTGAGGGATTTGATGTTCTTTACGGCTATGGGGAACCTGCCCTTGGATATCAGCTTGATGATCTGGGAGAGCGGCCTGTCCTTCTCGGCCTCGGATATAGCGGTATGGATGGTGATATCGCAATCCTTCCAGTCGCGGTGGGCGATTATTATGAACGAGATAAGTATCATCAGGTTGGCATTTCTCAGTCTATCGGCGTAGTCCTCCACCCGAAGCCAGATGTGAATGTTCTTTCGGGGGCCGAAATTGTGCTCCGATGAGCGCAGCACGCAGATGTTGAACTTCATCACGTCCGCCAGCCTGCATCCCAGGATTATGTCCGGAAGCTCGTCCATGCGATTCTTGTGGAACTCGAAGAGGATGGTGTTGTTATCCAGGCCCGAAATGCCCGAGAACTGGACTGCCTGGGCCACGGCTGTTGTGAACGACGGCGAGACGATGGTCATCACCGAGTAGTTCGACCTGGTCTGCTTCATCTGATTGATGAGTTCCTTCTGCGATCTCCTGGAGATCATCCTGGTCTTCGCATTGAGCTTCCCTCGGATGAAATGTATGAGCGTACCGAAGCCGTAATGATGCGCGAGCCACTGGAGGAGCTTCTTTGGAGCGGCCCTGTCCTTGGCATGTGAGGTTATGGCGATGACGGAGGGGCGCCAGTTGTACTTGTCGGGCTTAGAGCCCGATTTCTGCAGGGATATCTTCATCCAGCGGCTAAGCTGGAACATGGCGCCCTGGAACATGATGGAGAAGCTGCGCGATCCCTTGTGAGTGAAGCCCATGATCATGTATATGGAGAAAAGGATTATTATGGATATGAGGGCGTAGCCGGGATGGATCTGGAACATCATGCCCAGGCACAGTATCACTCCCACCAGCGACAGACCCCATTTTGTCCGAAAGGTAGGTCTGTATGAAGGATTGCCGGCGAAATGTTCGATGAAGGATATGAGGCAGACCGAGCCGTAAGTGATGAGGAAGAACATGGTGATTATCTGAGCCACCACGTTGAGATCGCCAATGATAAGGAAAACAATGGATATGCCGAAACAGACCCCCGTCGCCGCCCTGGGCTCGTTGGACCGTCCATAGCCCTTGCCCAGAAGGCGGTTGACCTTGGAATTGGGGAATATCCGGTCGGAACCCATCGCCTGCAGCGTTCTCGGTGCAATGAGGGTGAACCCGATGGCCGAGGATATGGTGGCTGCCGCCAGGCCCATGAGGACTATGGGGCCGAAGAGCGCGATGTCGTACATGATCAGCTGATTATGGGCCATCTCACTCACAGGTGCACTGTAATACAGTTTGACTACAATGCAGAGATAGATGATTATGCCGGTAAGGGATGCCAGCAGCACCCCCTTCGGTATGGACTTGCTCGGGTTCTTCAGATCACCAGAGAGCCCCACTCCCGCCGTCATACCCGTGAATGCGGGGAACACTATGGCGAATACCGTCACGAAGTCATCGGGATTGCTGATGCTGGAGGTCACGCCCTTTCCCCCATCGCCCATGGAACTGCCGAGCATGAAGGCCCCTATGGCCGCCATAAGCATGAAAAATATGATCCAGAGGAATCCGATCCCGAGCTTCGCCCCCTTCTTCAGTATGACCAGGAACAGGAACAGGGTAATGGGTATGCTGAGCATGCGCGGGTCGTATATCAGGCCGCTGTAATCCTGGAACATCGTGATGTAGGGCTGGAACACGTCCGCAGTGAATATCTGGGAGAATGCGATGATGTAGAAGGCGATGGATATGACCTGGGATGAGTACAGCAGTATGCCCACGGTGGAGCCTATGCGAGCACCGAAGGAACGGCTGATGATGAAGTATTCGCCTCCGCCGCCCACCTTGAGGTTGGTGGCTATCTCGGAGATGGCCAGACCGGTCGGGATGGTGATCATATGCCCCAGCATGATCAGTCCTATTGCTCCAAGGAGACCCAGATTCCCCACTGCATATCCAAACCGCAGGAACATTATGGCCCCGAGTATGGAACATACGGAGGTAAGGAATACGGGGGATGTACCGAACTGGTATCCACCCCTTTTCTTGACTGTCCTGGGTTTTTTTGCCATGCCATTCACCCGGCGTACACGCGTGGGTCTATCGATT
>CAYRFL010000003.1:0-24463 GCA_964423515.1 uncultured archaeon | reverse complement strand
GCGGCGGCGATCACCGTTGTCCAGTGACCGTCCTTGTTTCCTCGGGCCGATTGGCTTATATTCGAGGTCTTGATGATCTTTCCCGAAGCCCGATACAGCTGCTTCCTCTCGTCCCATGCTGTCTCCGGTTCGAACTCTATGCCCTGGGTGGTTGCAAGCATGGTTGCCGCAAGGTCCTCGGCATACTCTCCCGATTTCTTCGCCGTCTCCCCGAAGGCGTGATGCTCGGACAGATAGCCGTATCCCTCTGTCAACCCGGGCGTTGCGACCCCGATGGAGGCGGAAACGAGCCTGTTCGGTTCATCGGTGGTGCTCTTGGCCATGACGACGAACAAAATCTGGCCCGGTTTCAGCAGTTCCAGTCCCTTATCCCTGGGGACGGTCTGCACCTTTGGCGGAAGTATACTGGAGACCCGGACCAGGTTGTATTTCTCTATATTCGCTTTCCTGAGGGCCTGTTCGAAGGCGACGAGCTTGTCCTTGTGCACCCCCACACCCTTGGTGAAGAACATCTTGGTCGGGATCATGGACTTACCTCAGCGTAAATATATTCTTGACATTGCTCCCATGCGGTACTAGGTTGGATATACGAGTATTATCTTCGCAGCCAGTAGGGGTTTTTGCCGAAACAGAGAAGACGATATACCCATTCAAATATTTTTATCTTCTGTATGGGGGTTTCGGGATTCCATGCGTCTTCCCTCCGCAAGCAGTTTTTCCCCTCGTACCCGTAGTGCCCCTGGCGTATCCAGGAAGAACGATCATGCCAACGGGATATGTATCCTTGCGGAAAATTGCGGGCAACATTTTTAATTACTGCGAATATACCGTTACTCATCGATGCGAGGGTGAGCGTACGTGCCGTGGTTATACAAGGTCGGTCAGATACTTATCTGGCCCATTTTAAAGGTCTACAACAGGACCGGGGTCACCGGAAGGAAGAACGTACCGCGCAAGGGCGGCGTGATACTGGCCTCCAATCACAGCAGCTACTGGGACATACTCATTCTTTGCGCCTCCATGTGGCGAACGCTTCACTATCTCGCAAAGTCGGAGCTCTTCAAAACGCGCCTGACGAATTTCTTCTTCACCAGTGTGGGACAGATCAAGGTGGAGAGGGGGAAGGGCGACAAGCGGGCACTGGTCAATGCCGTAGAAGCACTGAAGAAGGGCAAGACTATAGTATTCTTCCCCGAGGGTACCACCGTGGGAGGCAGGGAGCTCGGACGGGGGCATACCGGGGTGGCCAGGGTCGCACTCAGGGCAAGGGTTCCGATAGTGCCGGTGGCTATCCTCAACACCTGGAGGATATTCCCAAGGGGATCCAAGATGCCAAAGCCCCTGAAGGCCAGGATCAAGTTCGGCAAGCCCATTTGTCTGGAGGAATTTTACGGGAAGGAGGACGATCGGGAGGTCACGAGAATGATCACAGACAGGATAATGGGAGAAATCGCGAAACTGGCAGACCTGGACTATGATCCGAAATGAAATATCAACAATGTTCTTCCACGAACCTTCGAAGGATGTCCTCCAGACTCGGTCCGCTCACCGGCCTCAGTTCGTACCGCACCCGCACCACCCTCTTGTTCGGCCTTATGATCCTGGTGATGTCGATTGGTGTTCCCGATACGACTACCTCCGCATCCGAGCTGTTGATCGTCTCTTCGAGCTCTTGTATCTGCTGTTCGCTGTATCCCATGGCCGGTAGTACCTGCCGAAGATGACCGAACTTCTCGAAGACATTCCTTATTGAACCCACGGCAAAGGGCCTCGGGTCCACGATCTCCCCGACACCTGCCTTCTCGGCACCGACGAAGCCGGCCCCGAAGCTCATTCCCCCGTGCGTCAGAGTGGGGCCGTCCTCGACGATGAGGACGCGCTTGCCCCGTATGGCTCCGGGGTCCTCCACGGTAACGGGCGACTCGGCCTCGATTACGGTCGCACCTGGCTTGATGCTCTCGATGTTCTCACGTACCCTTGTTAGCTCCTCTTTTGAGGCACTGTCGATCTTGTTGATAATGACGACGTCAGCGAGGCGCAACGAGGTCTCGCCGGGGTAATACGTCAGCTCGTGACCGGCCCTTAGCGGGTCGAGTATGGTTATGTAGAGATCGCTGTGATAGAACGAGAAGTCGTTGTTCCCCCCGTCCCATATAACAACGTCCGCCTCTCTTTCCGCCTCCCTCAATATCTTCGTATAGTCGACTCCCGCGAACACTACGTTCCCGCTCTCGATATGCGGCTCGTACTCCTCCCTCTCCTCTATGGTGCATTGATGCCTGTCAAGGTCCTCGAGCGTTTCGAACCGCTGTACTTCCATCTTCTTCAGATCGCCGTAAGGCATAGGATGCCGTATCACCACGGCGCGCTTGCCAAGCGATGCGAGTATGGAGAGGACCGTCCTCGAGGTCTGGCTTTTGCCGCATCCCGTCCTGGTGGCGCAGATGGAAATGAGAGGCTTTCTGGACCCGACCATGGTGTTATGGGTGCCCATTAGCCTGAAATCTGCCCCGGTGGAGTTGACCACGGATGCCTTTTTCATCACCAGGTCGTACGGAAGGTCGCTGTATGCGAGAATGCATTCGTCAATGTCGTTCTCGAGTATAAGCGATTCAAGTTCGTCCTCGGGCCTTATGGGAATGCCCTTTGGATACTGCTTCCCGGCCATGGAAGCGGGAAATGTCTTGTCATCTATATCCGGTATCTGGGTGGCCGTGAAGGCTACGATACGGTAATCCGGATTGTCCTTGAAATGGACCAGGAAGTTATGAAAGTCCCTGCCGGCAGCACCTAGGATGAGAATGTTCTTCTTTTTCATACGAGCACCGCTTTTCATCTTCAATATATCGAGAGTCGTACAGCTTGGTTAACCGCTATGGGGCATGTGATATAATTATCTTTTTTAATTACTATTTCAGAATAATAAATCGTCCACTCCACGATCGGATAACAGGCCAGCTCATCCATTACCATATGAATGCCTGTATATTGTCAACGGTGCGAATTCGCAGCTTGACAATGTGCGCGGAATCGAGTGAAACGCAGAAACCGCTTCATCTCACCCCCTTCAAATATAAAACAAAGTATAAATAAACATATGACAATTGAACGGCCATGCGTCGTATTTCCGAGATGTTGATAGTGATTGCCGTTACATACATGCTCATAGCTGTGGGCCTCATCATTCCGGGGGATGATGCTACGGAAAACTGGACTTCGAGTATCTCGAGGGATACCGACGAGAAAAAACCCTTGACGGGGGCCTCGCCGCATAGACTGCCGGGTGGGCATGAGAACGGAAAGAAATCGAGGGAACCGGACGAGCGGTGGACGGGCGTGAAGAGGATCACTTCCAACAGGGACATCACCGGTATTCTGATCGTTGAGGGGGGTGCGAGGGTCATCATCGACAGGGGGGTATCGGTGAACGTCACCGGAAGAATGGAATGCACGGGGACGGAGGACGATCCCGTTGAGTTCAGGTTGAACGGGAACGTGGGGGAATGGGGATCCATATACGTCAATCAAAGCCAGGGAAATACCTCGTATTTCAATCATACCAGCTTCGAGCGCGGGGATACCGCCCTCAACATAGCGGGTGGAATCGCCAGGTTAAGGAAGTGTACCTTCGAGAACGATGTCGTGGGGCTGCACTCGAATCATTCTCTCATAACCCTCACCAACACGACCTTTACGGCCTGCACCACGGACATACGCCAGGACCAGGTCAGCAATATCGATGCTCTGAACTGCAGCATCTCGAAGAACAAGGTGGAGTTTCTCGACGAACAGTCCACACTGACGATACGATGGTTCCTTCACCTTCATTTCGAAGGAAAGGTAAAGGACACCCAGGTCAGCGTGTTCAATCTGAACAATGAGAAGGTCCCCGAGGGAACCATGAACGAGGCAGGGATGATGGGTTTCATACCATGCAAGGAGGTCGTCCTCAAGAAGAAGACCAAAACGTTCCATACCTCTCACAGGATCAACTACCTTACCGAGGGTGGTCTCAACAACCGTTACGTTTATATGGACGGTCCGAAGACCCTTCATCTACCCCTTGTATTCTACGCCGATATGGCCAATCTAGTCACCCGGGTGGACGTCGAATCGCTTCAGGCCTATGCCCGCGACCTCCTGAACTTCCCGAACCGCTGGACCTTCTCACCCGATCACGAGAGGGTGAGCGATTATCTGTTGAGAAGGTTCCAGAACTTCCAGAGCCTTGACGTGGCCACGGATATTTATCAGGAGGGCGGGGCCAACGTGATAAACGTCGTGGCTACTCAGAGAGGGAGCGGCCCGGCGAGCAAGGAATACATTATCGCCGCCCATTATGATACCGAATCCCCCGGCTTCAGGGGCGGTGACGACGATGCTAGCGGGATGGCCGCCCTTCTGGAATGTGCCCGCATACTATCCTCCTATGACTTCGATGCCACCATAAAGTACGTCGCCTTCGACGGCGGCGCCAACGGGAGCGGGAGGCTCGGGAGCTGGAACTACGTGAACGACACACAGGGGGATATCGCCGGCGTGCTGATACTCGACAGGATAGGTTACAATGCGGGTCAGCAGGACATATGCGGCGTTTGGACCAACACGGAATCGCAGCCCCTGGTGGATAACCTCACCAGAATGATTGGTAAAACAGGCATAGGACTTTTCCTCCGCTCCAGGGAGGGGAACATGACCGGACAGGACGATTACGTCAGCTTCTGGAACCGCAGCCACTGGGCAGTGGGCCTTTCCGAGAGCGTCGATGAGAACGTCGATAACTGGTGGCCGGAAAGACCGGCCGAGGGAGCCGAACACCACGATCTGGATTTCGATTACATCGCCAAGTTCGGGCAGCTATGCTCGGCGACCCTGTTCGATTACGCCGGTGTCAAATCCTACAAGCCCTCGAAACCCGTCATCACTTCCTCGAACAATACTCACTTGACGTCACCCCGCGTAACCTGGGAGCCAAGCTTCGATTTCAACGGGGACGACGTGGAATACCGGATATCCGTAAAGGACAAGACCGACGACATGGAAGTCATCGATCCGACCTATATCAAGGACAACTCCTACACCTTCGATTCCATTCTCAGCTACGGACACGGGTACTTCTTCAATATAAGCGCCGTGGAGAACCTGTCCGAGAATGGTGGGCCGCTCTACGGTCAGTCATCCGAGCTTTCCTCCTTCAATATCAGCGTCATCAACAATCCCCCGGTGTTCCTGAAGATGGATAACGTAACCCTGTATCAGGATAAACAGGACCCGATATTCCTTGGGGCCGTTGACATCGACGAGCCCGTGGATACGCTGGAATACCGGTTGGTGCAAAAATCCCGCAATTCCACCCTCAATTCCTCCATGCTTAACTCCACATCGGGGGAACTGATATGGACGCCCGAGAACGGGGATGTGGGGATTCACCGGATCGGGTTCAACGTATCCGACGGATTAGGTGGATACGACGAAATGGAGCTGAACATCATCGTCTATAACGAGAACGACGTTCCCGTGCCCAATCCCACATATCTGGAGCGGTTCTTTACGAGCCTCCAACCGAAGAAGGTGAAGATCATAGAGGAGGATACGAATCTCTATCTGAACCCGAACGATATGTTCTTCGACCCCGATATCGATATAGGCATTGAAACTGGCCTGAACTTCACGAATTTTACCTCGAACCCGGCCGTGAACATAAGAACCGCGGCCAACGGCTCCTTCGTCATATCTGCTGACGAGGATTTCTACGGGAACGCCAGCATAACGATAGATGCGAAGGACTGGAGGAACAGCTCGGCATCCCTGGAATTCATTCTCGAGATCGAGCCGGTGAACGATGCCCCCGTCTTTGGGGACATCGAGGACCACTATAACGTTTCCGAAAAGGAAAAGCTCGAATTCGAGCTGGAATACGGGGTTGGGCTCGATTATTTCGACGTCGACAACGAAGTGGACGAACTCAACTTCTCCTTTTATCCGTTGAGGGACAAGTGGACCCTGGGCGATGACAACACCACCTGGCAGTTCAAATGGGAACCGGATTACTCTGAGGGTCGCCTTCATGAAATATTCGTTAACATCTCGGATGGCGAGAGCTATACTAACCACAGCTTTCTGATAAACGTATCCAACGTCCTAGTGGGTCCCAAAGCCAATATCAAGGAACTCATGGGTGATCTGGTGCCCGAGGAACCTATGGAGTTCGATGCATCCAAATCCTTTGATCCTGACGGCAACAGTCTTTCCTATTCCTGGGACTTTGGCGACGGTTCTGACAGCGGATGGTTGACGTATCCGAAAACCGAACACAAGTACGATAATCCGGGAAAGTACAATGTCACATTGACAGTGAGGGACGAGGACGGTCTGGTGGGCACGGACCATCTCGAGATCGATGTACAGTACAAGCCCATTACCGAAACGGTCATATGCGCCGTATCCATCATCGCTATCCTTGTCGCCGCCCTGGGCTTCTTCCTCTCAAGGGTCGGCCGCAGGGAGCTCCAGATGAGGATGCGGGCCGCGGATAGAAAGCGAAGCAGGGCTCGGAGCAGGAAAAGGGAAGTGGGAGGGGCCAAGGACGGGGAGAAAACGGGAGAATCGAAGTGAGACAATGTTCAGGAAAGAAATCCCATGGGCCACATATCTGGCATCGTTTACACTGGTTGCGGTCATCATCAATATGGCGTTTTGCACCGATATCGCAGGGAATGAGAGTGTCCGGTGGGATGGAGATGTCCAGGCAAGCTACCCCTCCCAATGCTCCTTCACCAGGGCCGTGGGCGGCATGGAGATAACGGAAGTGCCCGAAAGTGCGGTTGGCGACTTTCTCATGGATTTCAGATCGAACGGCTCCATGGACGACATTCTGTCCCTTCGGGTGATGGTATCAAAGGATGGTGGCAAATGGGACCATCTCCCTGTGAATACCTACGAGATCCTCGACAACGACACCATCATGGTTCACGGCTCCCTTCTGGAGGCAGGCTCCCTGTTCTTCGGCATCACAACGGGCAACGGTACCTCTCCGGAGGCCAGCTGGCCCCGGCCGGTGGTGATTGAAGCGGCTGTTACGGTGGATACGTCCACATCGCTGGCGGGTTTTGACCCGGATACCATCTATTATGTGTTCATATGCATATTCATAGTCCTCGTCGGGGGGGTCGCCCTCTATGTCAAGGGACACACGGACCAGATCAAGAGCGTGATGGTGGAACTGGAGGAAAAGGAGCCAAAGGAGAACCGGGAGGGGAGGGGGAACGAAAGTACCCATTCCATCGAGGAGCCTGACCGAAGAAAACGCGGACGGAGACGGGGTTCCGTGAGAGCCCGGGATGGCCGGAGGAGATCCGGGAGCAGAGCGAATGACGACGTATCATGGGGCGAGGATGACGTCGAGGTCGGATGGGAACGGAACGAAGGATCACGACGCCCGCCTCCCATCCGGCGGAGAGGTATGGACGGAGATACGGAATGGGACCGCGATGAGAGGACCCCGGGGCGATCCCGGCGTGCCTCCTTTGGGAAGACCGACTCCGAGTACGGAACGGAATGGGAAGACCAGGAGGAGATCACCGGGGGACGGGGAAGACCGGGGGCCCGGGAACGACCCCGGGGGGGCCGTCCCATCGATCCACGGGATAGGCGGGCTCAAGGCGGCAACCGTCGGGGGCGTCCCGGCCGTACTGATAAAAGTTATTCAAGGAGAAGAGAGGGGAGGGAGCATTACCGGAAGGAGGACTCCCGTCAGAGGCAGCGTAAAAGGAGCGGAGGGGGCGGGTCGAAGTACAATAACGGCAGCGACGAATGGGAGGTCGAATACGAGAGGCCTCGAAGGTACATGGAACGGGACGAATCCGACTGGTTGTAAAGATATCGTCAGATCTGACCACGCTTTCTGAGGGCTTCCTTTATCCTCACTCGATCCTTCTTCTCCATTTCGTAGAGTTTCTGGATGAGCTTTTTCTTCCTACCACCGAGTTTCTCGGGCAGAAGATAGAATACCTTGATGTAGAGGTCCCCCCGGCCGCGCCCGTTCAGCCGAGGCATTCCCCTACCCTTGAGTTTGATTATTGTATCCGGATCGGTCCCGGATTCGATGGTTATCTTCTCCGGGCCGTCGATTCCAGGTATCTCTATCACGTCGCCCAGAAGCGCCTGACTGATTGTAATTGGAAGTTCCACAGCAACATCGTCCCCGCTCCTCTTGAAGAAGGGATGATCGGGGATGTTCACGACCACGTAGATGTCCCCATCCACACCGCCGTTCAGTCCCTCGTTGCCCTTCCCCTTGAGCCGCAGGCTCGACCCGTCGGTGACCCCTGGCGGGATGTCTATGGTGATCCTCCGCTTCTTCTTCTTTCTCCCCTCCCCCTTGCACTCCTTGCATTTGCCTTCGATGGTCTCGGCCATCCCCCTGCATTTGGGACATGTGGTGATATTTATGATCTGCCCGAAGAGGGTCCTTCTTATCTCCTTTACCTGCCCCATTCCACCGCATTCCGTACACTTCACCATCTTGCCGTCCTTCGCCATCCGGCTTCCCCTGCAGGAGGAGCATCTCACTCCCGCCTCTATCTCGATGGTCCTGGAGACGCCGCTGGCCGCCTCGCGAAGGTCTATCTCCACATCCGTCCTTATATCGCTCCCGTCGAGCTGACCTGGCCTTTTCTGGCCCGCATTTCCGCCCCTCGAGAAAAAGGACGTGAAGGGATCTTCGGAAAAACCCCCGAATCCTCCGAACCCACCGCCGAAACCGAAGTCGCGAAATACGCTCTGGAATATGTTCATGGCGTCCCCCATGTCCATGTGAACGTCGAAATCGCCGGGAGAATCACCCACCACGCCGAACTGGTCGTACTGTCGTCTCTTATCCGGATTGGACAGGACCTCATAGGCCTCGGTGGCCTCCTTGAACTTCTCGACAGCCTCATCGTCACCGGGATTCCTGTCGGGATGGTATTTCATGGCCAGTTTCCTGTATGCCTTGGTAATCTCCTTCTCGTCTGCGTTCTTTCCAACGCCCAACACCTTGTAAAGATCCCTTTTGGACATTTTTTTCCAGCTCCATATTGCCTATTGTGCGAACCTTGAAAAAATCGAGGTTCGCAGCTCGACAATGTTCGCGGAATCGCAGTCTGTAGATTTCGCTTGCGAAATCGAAGGCTCAGGGGTATCACAGATGCCACGGAGCTACGCGGGAGCCCGGCGGGATCGATTCCGCTGAATTACAATTCCTGCGTACCGCGGAGATATCGCCATTCCGCGATCATTCTTTTTCCGGAGGCACGGCGACGATGCACTTCATCGGTATTATCACCCTGTCGTTCAGCATATACCCCTTCTCGACGACCTCTCTCACCGTTCCCTCCGAAACGTTCTCGTCCACCACGGTGGTGACAGCTTCCTGAAAATTCGGATCGAAGCAAGCACCCACCTCGCCTATCTCGCGAACACCTTGCGAGGAAAGGAACTGGTCCAGTTGCCCTCCGACCATCCGAAGGCCGGTCTTCAATCCCTCCAACTCCGTGGCCCCCTCCACCTGTGCGAAGGCCCGGTCGATATTCGTCTTAACGGCCAGAAAGTTATGGATCACCTCTTCCTTTGCCCCGCTCCGGAGCATCTGCTTCTCCTTCTGGACCCTCTTTCTGAAATTGATCAGGTCCGCCTCCAGGCGTATGTGCAGCTTCTTCAACTTCTCGAATTCCCCATTCCGCTCATCGAGCTTCTTCGACAGCTCCTCGATGACAGCATCTCTTTGCTCTAGAAGGGCAATGCGTTCCTTCTTCGACATCTTTCGGTATTCCGGCTTTCTGTTATCACCGGAAGCGTTCTCATTCGAGCTTTCTTCTGCCACTGTTCCTTCCTCCCCATACTATCGTTGCCCGTCCTTTCGTGGAGATCCGTCCCATTCGGGTACGTCTTCCCTGCCAGATGAGCTTTGCCCATATTTACTGAAGTACGGGCATTCTGGCCGTACTTTGAATGTAAAGCGCAACCCAATGATCGCGCTCTACACAACAGATCACGTCTTGTCAACGAAGACGGTCAGTCTGTTCCCGTCTTCACATGATATTTTGGCGGACCGTGGCGGTCATGTGAGCCGGTCGGTTCCGGCTCCGGACGTGTAATATCGATAAGTTATTTAGCGGTTGTTCAAACAAAATCGTGAAAGGACTTCGAGTCATCACGAATTCTCGGGATTCATGGCCTCCACCGGTTCCATCCTGGCAGCTTTAAGGGCGGGCAGTATGGAGGAGACCGTGGACAGCAATACAGTGACCAGGAATGCTAACAACAGTATCTCCGGCATCGCCTTGGCCGGTGAGAAGAAGAGCGGGCTGGTCCCCTTTTCATAGAGGGAATTGAAAACGTTGCTGGCCAGCATGGTACCGGCAAAGAGAGCGATGAGCCAGGACAGCACCGAGAGCCACAGTGTCTCGATGACGAATACCCGGGCCACCTGTCCGTTGGTGAGGCCTACCGCTTTCAGTATTCCTATCTCCCTGCGCCTCTCGATGACCGAAAGGTACACCGTGTTGGATATGATCGCGGTTGCTGCCAGGACGGAGAACACGGACGTGACGGCCAGCCAGATGATTATGGTACGCTGCGCATCTCGATCGAGCTCCGTTGCCTCCCCGGTCTCTCCTCCGGGGTCCGGCGGGGTAAAATCGTCCTCGCCGCCGGGATCGGCTACGAGCTGACCGCTGGTCTTCAACATGAATCCCCGGGCCATGGATAGCACGAGTATCAGGAATACCAGGCTGATGGTAAGCCCGCATACTGTCAGTATGCTGCGGAGCTTCTTGCGCGAGAATCCTCTGTAGACGTAGATGAACACGTTGAAGTTCACGCCCTTCTCATCGCTCATCGACCAGCACCATCCCCTTTTGAGTATTCTCCGGTCGTCAAGGACTCCAATCTAGTTTTCACTTCGTCCTCTCCCAGCCCGACGAGGGGGTAGAACACGGGATGTTCAATTGGGGCGAACTGCCCCTGTTCGATGCTCTCGAGCACCCGATCGGAGCCGAATCCCACGACAACGGCGGAGGCACCTCTTTTCGTTGCCTCGGCATCCAATCTCAACAGGATATTCTCACCCGCCGCCCCCTCAATCTCGTGAAGTACGGGATTCGGGAGGAATCCGTTCAGGAATCCAATCACCTCTTCCCCCGCCAGAGGGTCGGGGAACAGATCGGGAATATAGATGAAGTACAGAAGGTTGCCCCTCTTCATCATGAGATAGGCGGCCAGAAGGCTTTCCCGGTTGCCTAACGCGCATATGGACATTCCCGAAGAACCATAGGGCAGTCCGCCGGGCCCCCGTATCTTCTCATGGAACAGGTATGCGACGTTGTCCCTGACCTCTATGAAAAGGGTTCTGTCCGGGCTGCCGAGATCGACCCTCAGCCCCCTCCCTTCGTTCTCCCTAAGTATGACATCCCCCATGAAAACGTTCATGTCCTGGGACGTGTAGGAATGTGTTCCCGTACGCTTCGTCCTCACGGCAAAGCTATCCCCATCCTCCATCAGCCACCGGGAATACTTCACGGTCAAGGCCCCGATGTCATCCATATCAAAACTTTCAAGGCGTACGGCGGGGGAGAAGGACACGATGCCAAAGGTGGTGGACACTATGGAGAGACCTGTTGAAAAGTCCCCGGGATACAGGTATATCCTTCCCTGGGTGGTCTCGATGTAGCAATCACAATCCATGGATAGGAACCGCTGTTCGAGGTTCCCCACCAGCCGATGGATGAACCTCCTTCTCACAGCCCTCGATTTCAAACCGAGTTCGCCATAGCGTACCAGAAACACGGTTTCATCCGCTCTGTCGAAGGGGGGTCTGGCGTCCATTGGAGGGAAATTAATAGCTAACACTATTAATGATTTATTGTCGGGTAACAATTTTAAAATACGATGAAAAAATTGGTGTAGACAGGTTCTTTTACCCGATAATATCTGCTTACGATAACCCATCCCGAACACATTGTTGTCGGTTGTAAAGGAGGGTAAAAACGGTCCCCTTCGCTTGTGACTGTTACACCGGGGGAGGGGAGGTCGATATACCGGATCCGGGAACGCGGGACGGATCAGCATGTTTCCGGGAACGGTGCTTTCCCGAAATGCGGGATGGAACGAGAAATAGTAATGGAGAGGTGAATGGTAGATGAAGTTCAAAGAGATCTCGATGGATAGAATAAAACCAAATCCGCTGCAACCCCGTGAGAGCTTTCCGAAAGACCGCATCAAAGAGCTGGCCCGCAGCATTGAGGTCCAGGGTCTTCTGGAGCCCATAATCGTCCGGGAGACGGGGGGGAACTTCCAGATAATTGCGGGAGAGCGGAGATGGAGGGCTTTCAGCCATCTCAAGAGGAAGACGATACCCGCACTCATCTGGAACGTGGAGAGCGACGTCGAGGTGGCCGAGAAGAGCCTCATCGAGAACTGGATGAGGGAGGATCTCACATCGGTGGAGCGGGAGAACATGCTCTACCAGATAAAGGACATGGCGGGCTACAGCAACAGGGAGCTCGGCGAGAGGCTCGGCCTTTCCAAGGGGACAGTTGGAGCATATATCGCCGCAAAGAAGGACCGGGACGTGCTGAAGAGGGATCCCGCCATCACGACAAGGGATATCACGAAGACCCGGGGCCTGGACAATTCGACCCGCCAGTGGCTCCTAGACAAGCTGGAGAAAGGAGATATCAGCAAGCACGAGCCGGAGAAGAAGGTGAGGATACTCAAGAAGGCCCCGGATAAGATGAGGAAGGCCATCGTTGAGGAGAAGGTCGACCTGATGGATGCAAAGAAGCTGATCGAGGTGGGTATTGCCGAAGAGGAGGAGGACAAGATCATCAGAAAATTATCCGCACAGAAGAAGGCCAGGGAGAGGATAGAGAAGAGAAGGGCCACTGTGGTGGAGAGCAAGGAGGTCAAGGAGAACCCCAAGGAAGTGATCGACATAAAGAGGGAGGATACCCTCGACCGGGAGAAGATGGAGAAGTACAAGGAGTTGTGGGATAATATAAGGTGGTGGACCCCGGGGAGCATGATGACCATCAAGAACAAGAGGATCCGAAACCGTGCCATAGAATATATAAGGAGCATACGGGACCACTGCGATGAGCTTCTCGGAGAACTAGAATAATATATCGCAGACCAAATGTGAACTGCATCGGTGTCAATCCCGGAGAGCTACCGGGTATCCCTCTCCGAGGGGAAAACTGAAACCGCCATCTTGCGGCATGAGAGCCCCGACCGCTTTGCGTTCACCATATGACGAGAGAATCCATTTTTACACTACTTTAGATATGTTCAGCTCAAGGCAGCCGAAAAATCAATGAGGTTACAGTGCGTTCAGACCGGAATAGGTAAATGTACATACCATAGATGATGACAAACCCTTTCGTAGCTCCACGGCGAAGGTTTGACCGGAGGGGCGATGATGAGGATCTTGAGTACTGATATGGCTGAAGCGGGTGTGAGCAATCCAAGAGGCGAAGCAAATGGCAGCAAAGCGAAAGAACAGGAAAGGAAAGAAGAAGAACGATGAGTCGGAACTGGAGAAGACCCTGACCTATGCCCCGAAATCCACCTGGGAGGGGATGACGAAGAAGGATGCGCGCAAATGCTATTCTTTCTCGAAGGGATACATGGCTTTTCTGAGCCGGTGCAAGACCGAGGCCCAGTGTGTAGAGTTCTTCGAATCCCTGGCTGCGAAGAAGGGTTTCGTCGATATATCGGAAAAGGAGAACATTGAACCGGGGAACATGGTCTACATCAAGAACCGGGGCAAGAACATCATCCTCTTCCGCATCGGCGAACAGCCTCTGTCGACGGGGCTTAACATCGTTGCCGCCCACGTGGACAGCCCGAGGCTGGACCTGAAACCCTCGCCCCTGGCCCAGGACGATGATTCCCAGACGGCACTTTTAAAGACGCATTATTACGGCGGCATCAAGAAGTATCAGTGGGTGAACATACCACTCTCCCTTCACGGAAAGGTGATAAAGAGCGACGGAGCCGAGCTCGACGTCCGGATAGGCGAGGGGAAGGGGGATCCCGTCATGGTGGTCCCGGACCTGCTTCCCCATCTCGCGGCCCAGCAACGCAAGCGGAACCTGAGGACGGGAATAAAGGGGGAGGAACTCAGGGTGATAGTCGGCTCCAGGCCCATGGAGGATGAGAAGGCCAGAAAGAAGATCAAGCTCCAGGTCCTTCATTACCTGCACGAGCGTTACGGAATGGTGGAGGAGGACTTCGTATCCGCAGAGCTGGAGCTCGTACCCTCGGGGCCGGCTAGGGACGTGGGACTGGACAGGAGCCTGGTGGGCGCGTACGGACAGGACGACCGGGTATGTGCATACGCCTCGGTGATGGCAATGCTCGACATGGGCGAGGAGACCCCGCAGAGGACCGCGGCCTGCATACTCTTCGATCGGGAGGAGGTGGGGAGCGACGGACCGACGGGAGTGAAGTCAAGATTCCTGATGAATGCGGTGGGAGAGGTCATGGACCGGATGCAGAAGGATTACAGGGAAATCGAGCTTCGAAGGGCTCTTGAGCGCTCGTACGCGCTATCCGCCGACGTGAACGGAGCCATCAACCCCGTCTTCAAGGACGTTCACGAGAAACAGAACGCGGCGGTCCTCGGTAAGGGCATCGTGATAACCAAGTACACGGGTTCCGGGGGCAAGTACAATTCCAGTGAAGCGTCCGCGAGCTTTGTAGCGAAAATCCGGGGGATACTGAACGAGGAGGGGATATCGTGGCAGACCGGCGAGCTGGGAAAGGTTGACGAGGGAGGAGGCGGAACGGTGGCGAAGTTCCTTGCGCTTCATAACATGGACGTGCTGGACGCAGGAACGGCCCTTGTCAGCATGCACTCTCCCTTCGAGCTCTCGTCCAAGGCCGACGTGTATTCCTCGTACCTGGCGTACAAGGCGTACTTTCTGAAAATGGGGTAATAAGTAACGTTTGATATGTTCTCTTCAAATAGAAGGCTCGCGGATTAAACGCGTCATCCATGGGAAACTAGCTCCAGGTGGGCGGTCCGACCTGCCCTATACACTCCATGGAACTCATGTTCCAGCTCATGTCGCTCTCCATTATCGTTCTGTCCAGCACGAATAACGCACAATCGCGTCCAGCGAGCCAAACCTCCCAACATACCTTGGAAAAACACCTTGGCAAGCATGCCCAAACCAGAGAATAATAATGTTTTAAAAACATATTAATATCATAAGTAGTATCGAGACTGTGCCACATTTACCCTCTCGAAAACCCAATATGGATATACTGTATAATTTATCGAAGAATTGTGTCAAAAAAACTACTCAACAGGGGTGTATCAATTGAGGCGGATACGTTTCGATGCCAAGTTGTGCGTCACATGTCATTCATGCGAGAACGCCTGCGCTGTGGAACACAGCGAGGCAAACAGCGTTTCCGAGGCCGCGAGTCTGGGTCTTAAGCCCTTACCCCGGATAAGGATAACGGAGAGGAAGGGCAAGCCAAAGATGATCCGGTGTGTCTTCTGCGTCAAACCGAAATGCGTCGAGGCCTGTCCGGAGGAAGCCATCATACGGAGGGAAGACGGTTACGTCTTCATCGATGCCGCAAAGTGCGACGGCTGCGGCAACTGTATCGAGGCCTGCCCATTCGATGCCATTCAAATGGCCCCGAACGGGAAGTCGGTGAAATGCGACCTCTGCCTGGAGCGGGAGGTCCCGGCCTGCGTATATCAGTGTCCGGTAGGTGCCCTCATTTTGACCGATTAGGATGGAGAATCCCATGGGTCACCACGTTCTGTGATCACGATCATATAAAAAGATAAAGGAAGTGATATTCTATGTCCGAGTTAGAGAATAAAACCATCGATGAAGCAGCGATCGAGCTCAGCAAGATCGCGAAGGAGAAGGGCCTGGATACCATGTGGGACCGGCTGGAGCAACAGGAGCCCCAGTGCGGTTTCGGGGATTCCGGCCTGTGCTGCAGGATATGTCTGCAGGGTCCCTGTCGGATCAATCCTTTCGGGGGAGAACCGAAGAAGGGCATCTGCGGAGCAAGGGACTACACCATAGTCGCAAGGAACATAATACGCATGGCAGCGGCGGGCTGCGCCGCCCATTCCGATCACGGAAGGCATATTGCCCATGCGCTGCATGCCCTCAGCGAGGGCCACGCTCCCGCCTATGGAATCAAGGACGAGGAGAAGCTCAGGAGGGTGGCTGGCGAAGTCGGGGTCGAAACGGAGGGGAAAAGCTCCTTGGAGATAGTCGAGGAGGTCGTACAGAAGGGCTTTGATGATTTCTCGAGACAGTCCGACGAAGCCTGCAACTGGCTAAAAAAGATGTTGCCGAAAAAACGCATTGATCTGGCCGACTCCCACAATATACTTGCCACGAACATCGACAGGGGAATATGTGAGGTCATGCACCGAACCCACATGGGCTGCGACGCAGATCCGGTACCATTGATCTTCGGCGGACTGAAATGTGCCCTGGGCGACCTGACCGGCGAGAACTTCAGCACGGAGATGTCGGACATCCTCTTCGGCACCCCCAGGGTCGTGGAGACCATATCCAACATTGGAAGCGTCCTGGAGGATCACGTGAACATCTGCATGCACGGCCACAACCCTATACTCAGCGAGGTCATATGCGACATGGCGGAGGAGTTGAGGGGGGAGGCGGAGGCCGCAGGTGCAAAGGGAATAAACATCGTGGGCATCTGCTGCACAGCCAACGAACTGCTCATGAGAAGGGGTATTCCCATAGCGACCAACTACATGATACAGGAACTGGCCATCGCCACAGGGGCAATAGATGCCATGGTAGTCGATTACCAGTGCATCGCCCCCAGCTTGGGGTGGTGGGCCCAGTGCTTCCACACCCAGCTAATATCCACCCAGCCGATAACCAGGATACCGGGCGATATGCACATAGAGTTCAACGAGGGCCATGCAGCGGAATGCGCCAGGGAAATATTGAGAGTGGCCATCGATGCCTACAAGCAGCGCGACCCCTCCATCATCAACATACCGGATGCCGTGAACAAGGTGGTGGCAGGTTTCAGCCTGGAAGAGGTGGAGCGCATACTTGGCTGCATGAAGCCTGACGATCCCTACGGTTATCTCGCGGAAAAGATCAAGGACGGGACCATAAAGGGCATTGCCCTCCTTGCGGGCTGCAACAATGCGAAGGTTAAGCACGACCATTCACACAACACTGTTGCCATAGAGCTGGCCAAGCAGAACGTACTGGTACTCGCTACCGGCTGCGCAGCGCAGTCCTATGCAAAGCACGGGCTCCTGACCCAGGAAGCGGCGGAGGAATATGCTGGCGAATCGCTGAAGGGGTTCCTCAAGGAGGTGGGAGAGGCTGCAGGTCTCGAAGACGGACTTCCGCTCATCCTGCACATGGGTTCCTGCGTGGACAATTCCCGTGTGGAGACCCTGGTTAGTAAATTGGCCAAAGAGATGAATGTGGACATATCCGAACTTCCCATCGTAGGCTCGGCACCTGAAGCCATGAGCGAGAAGGCGGTCGTAATAGGAAGCTGGCTCGTTGCCACGGGATGGCCCACGCACGTCGGCGTCAACGCCTATCACAAGGGCAGCCCCATAATCACCGAAATAGCCGAGGTGACGGCCCATGACGTGTACGGCGGCTTCTTCATATTCGAGCCCGACCCGGTGGAAGCCTCGAGGAAGCTGAACAACATCATCAAGTACCGCAGGTGGCGCCTGGGCATGAATCCCAACGAGAACTCATACTGGGACGGTACCACCCCCGAGGACGAGAGACCGCGATTGACCAAGGAGCAGATCTACAAGAAGGCCATCGACGGAGCGGTCATAGCCACCGGCTATGCGGAATATCTCCTTAACAGGGCCATCACCAAGTACGGCAGGGATGCGAAGATAGAGTATCCCGGCACCGGATATTATCTACCCTGTTTGATGGCGTGGCACGGCGTGAAGGTGGAGACCCTGGGACAGATCCCGGTGATACTGGGCAAGGTGAGGGGAGTCATCAACGAGGACGAGATCAGCCTGGAGGCGGCAGTCGCCTCCGGCGAGGCCACCATGGTAGCCGCGGAGATAGTGGAGGCCATCAAGTACATCGACGGAAAGGACCCCTACGCGGATCATCCCGACTACAGCGGCTTCGTCTCCGACCTTGTGCTCAGGGAGCTTGGCATAGGCTTCGTGGACGACACGATACCGGGTGCCATCGTCCTGGTGGGCAAGGCAAAGAGTTCACAGGCGCTGAAGAAGATAGTGCGGGACGCCCAGAACAAGGGCATGCTCATCATAGCCACCTTCGACATCATCCAGCAGATCAAGGAGTCGGGCATTCAGGTGGGCGACAAGAAGGGCCTCGACCGGATGCTGTTCTGCGTTGGCGAGTTCACACAGGCCATACACGGCCTCAACTTCGCCATACGCGCCGCAATGGTCTTCGGTGGAAAGGCTCCGGGCGATCGGGAAGGGATCTACGAGTACATGGCAAAGCGGCCGAAGGTCGTGGTCATACAGCTCGGACCTCTGGACGATATCAAGATCGCAGCCGAGTTCGCCGTGCTCTTCCACGGGTCACCGACCATCACCGACCAGGATATCGAGGAGATACCCGGCAAGTACGTGATGCAGAAGGACTACGACCAGATCATATCCACGGCCATAGAGGTCAGGGACATGGTCATAAAGATGGGCGCGGTGGACGTACCGGTTGCCTACGGCCCGGCCTTCGAGGGCGAGACCGTCCGAAGGGGAGACATGTACATCGAGGCTGGCGGCGCCTCCAAGACACTGTGCTTCGAACTGTGCAAGATGCGTGAGGCGGATCAGGTGGAGGACGGCAAGGTCCAGCTCATCGGACCCGACCTGGACGAGATGGTGGAGGGCGGCTCCACCGTCCTGGGCATGTTCGTGGAGGTGTACGGCAAGAAGATGCAGGAGGACTTCGAGCCCGTCCTTGAAAGGAGGATACACCAGTTCGTGAACTTCGCCGAGGGTGGCTGGCACACCGGCCAGAGGAACATGGTTTGGATACGGTTGAGCAAGGCCTCCGTCGCCGAGGGTCTGCGCCTCAAGCACTTCGGGACCATCCTCTACACCATGATGCACCAGGAGTTCGGCGCCATTCTCAACAGGGTGCAGGTCACCATAGTGACCGACCCGGCGGAGCTGGAGAAGTGGAAGGACGAGGCATGGACCTCCTACGAGGAAAGGGACAAGAAGATGGCGGGACTCACCGACGAGGCGGTTGACACGTTCTACACGTGTACGCTGTGCCAATCCTTCGCCCCCGACCACGTATGCATCATCAGCCCCGAGAGGCTGGGCCTTTGCGGAGCCATCAACTGGATGGACGCGAAGGCATCAAAGGAGATCGCCCCCACGGGCCCCAACCAGCCCGTTCCCAAGGGCGGGACCATAAACGAGAACATGGGTCAATGGGAAGGTGTGAACCAGGCCGTCAGGGAGAACAGTCACGGGAAGATAGATATCTTCAACCAGTACAGCCTCATGAAGTTCCCCATGACGAGCTGCGGATGCTTCGAGTGTATCGTGGCCATGACCGCCGACGCCCAGGGTTTCATAGTCGTCAACAGGGAATACGGCGGCATGACGCCCATCGGCATGAAGTTCTCCACGCTGGCCGGCTCCGTGGGAGGCGGCAAGCAGACGCCCGGCTTTTTGGGAGTGGGAAGAAAGTTCCTAATCAGCCCCAAGTTCATCCGGGCCGAGGACGGTTTCAAGCGGATAATGTGGATGCCGAAACAGCTCAAGGAGGACATGAGGGATATGCTGGAGAAGCGCGCCAAGGATATGGGGATCCTGGATTTCGTGGACAAGATCGCGGACGAGAGCAATGCCACGGACCCGGCGGAGCTCATGGAATGGTGCGCGGAGGTTGGTCATCCCGCCCTCATGCTGCCGAACCTGATGGAATTCATGTGAGGTGGAATCGAGATGTCATTCGAGATACCAAAGGAAAAATGGAGCGGAACGATACGAGAGATAACCCTGGGAGCCACCGCCGACGAGGGCGGGACCCGGACCTCCACGGTGACGATAGGGGGTTCCAATGCCCTTTCCTACCTGGATTTCGAGGGGGCAGTGGGACGGAAACCTGCGCTTTTCATGGAAGTGCTCGATACGGTTCCGGCAGATTTTCCCCCCATCGTGAAGGAAGAGCTGGGAGATGCGGTAAACGATCCCGCTTCCTGGGCCAGGAAATGCGTGGAGCTGGGTGCCGAGGGCATCTGCCTCAAGCTCGTGAGCACAAATCCCGAGGGCGAGGCCAGGAGCATCGATGAGGCCGTAGCGACCCTGCGGAGCGTTCTCGAGGCCGTGGGCGTCCCTCTCATCGTGTACGGTTCCGGCCATAACGAGAACGATACCAAACTGATGGAGAAGGTGTCCGAGGCCGGAAAGGGTGAACGCCTGCTTCTGGGCGCTGCGGAGGAGGATTGGTACAAATCCATTGCGGTGGCCTCCATGGCCAACGGACATGCCGTTATCGGCTTCTCAAATATCGATATCAACCTGGCCAAGCAGATTGTCATTCTCCTGAAGGATTTCGGCATCGAGCTGGGAAACATCGTCATGGACCCATTGCAGGCCGCCCTGGGCGTGGGATTGGAGTACTCATACTCCATAATCGAGAGGATACGATTGGCGGCACTGATGGGCGATAACCTTCTCCAGGCACCGATATACTGTGACCTGTCCCTGTCATGGGGCGCCCCGGACGTCAACGAGGCTGATGACAGGCTCGGCGATCCCGTCAAGCGGGCTATCGAATGGGAGACGACCACAGGCATGGCCGCGCTGGTATCCGGGGCGGACCTACTGGTCGTCCGCAGTCCAACAGTGCTCGGAAAACTGAAAACGGCTGTTGTCGAGCTCTATCCAGGAGGTGATGCCTGATGGCCCTTAACGCCATGATGATATTCACACATCTGCCCAAGACCAACTGCGGCAAGTGCGGATTCCCCACCTGCCTGGCCTTCGCAATGCAGCTGGCGAACCAGAAGACCTCCCTGGACAAGTGCCCTGACATATCCGATGCGGGCAGGGGAGCCCTCGAGGGGGCTTCGGCACCGCCCATAAGGAAGGTGAAGTTCGGGCCGGCCGGGGCCGAGGTGGAGATAGGGGACGAGACCGAGCTCTTCAGACATGACAAGAAGTTCTTCCATCCGACCCTCTTCTGCCAGGTAATAGGCGACGACGATGCCTCCCTCGGTGAGAAGGTGGGAAGGGCGAAGGACTACCAGTTCGACCGGATAGGACAGATCATGAAGCTGGACATGGTGGGCCTTCGGGCCACCGGGGATGCGGGAAGGTTCAAGGAAGCGGCCGGGACGGCTGCCTCCGCGGGTAAACCCGTCATTCTCATGGCCGATGACAGGGGTGTGATGGAGGGAGCCGCCAGGGCTCTCGCCGCTTCGAAACCACTTCTCTATCGGGCCACTGCCGACAACTGGGAGGACATGGCGGGCCTTGCGGCGGAATTGAAGCTGCCGCTGGTGGTCTATTCGGAGGATCTTGCAAGCCTTGCGGAGCTGGCGGAGAACGTCAAGAAGAAGGGTGTGGAGGACATCGTCCTGGACTTCGGACCAAAAAAGCTCGGAGACGCCATCAGGAACCTGACAATTCTCAGGCGTTCCGCCATCAAGAAGAAGTTCAGGCCGCTGGGGTATCCCGTGCTCCTGGAGACGGGAGCCTCCGATCCCGGGGCAATGGGTGCGCTGGGCGTGATGAAGTATGCCTCGATAGTGACCTTCGATGACGTACCCGTAACCACCATATACCCGCTGATGACCCTTCGGCAGAACATATACACCGATCCCCAGAAGCCGCTGCAGATGGAGGCAAAGATATACGACATCAACGGACCCACCGACGAGAATTCGCCGATAATGCTGACGACCAACTTCTCGCTGACGTATTTCATCGTTCGGGGAGATATCGAGAAGTCCAAGATACCATCGAAGCTGCTGGTGATCGACACCGAGGGCCTGTCAGTTATGACCGCTTTCGCCGCGGAGAAGCTCACCGCCGAGGGCGTCTCCACCTTCATGAAGAAGATAGACCTGGGCAGCCAGACCTCCAAGGAGGAGCTTATCATTCCGGGTCAGGTGGCCAGGATGAGCGGCTCGCTGCAGGAGGAGAGCGGCTGGAAGGTGATCGTGGGGCCAAGGGATTCCTCGGGGATTCCAAAATTCCTGAAGGAACGCCAGTAGACTGACCTGCCGGTGAACGGCGTGATGCGGAGCCCGGGATCGCCTGGGCTTCGCCTTTGTTTTATCATTCTTCTGTTCGGAGTATAAAATCGGCAGCGTGGTTTCTATTTCAATAAAAAATCACCCCGCTCCACCCAGCACCTCGTCCGCCGCCGTCCTTATACGCTCCCAGGCGTCCCTCACGTGCCTCTCCCCCGTGGTGCGGGAGCCTATGACCATTCTCAGGCAGTATTTTCCATCGAGGGTCGTATGCGTGAGTAGAATCCGTCCGGAAGCGTTCACGGCCTCCAGGAATTCCTCGTTCAGGTGGTTCAATTCCATTTCGGTCCTGCCGTCGCAGAGGCGAAAGCAAACCAGGCTCAGTTTCACGGACGCCATCAACTCGAACCGCGGATCGGCCTTTACCCATTCCTCGAACATCGAAGCCCATCGCAGATGAGCGCGCACCATCCTCCGCAACCCTTCCACCCCGTAACTGCGCAGCACGAACCACAGCTTCAGAGCTCTGAAACGCCTGCCCAGCTGAATGCCCCAGTCCCGGTAATTGCGAACCTCGGAATCCACGCTCGTTCTCAGATACTCGGGGTTTATCTCGAAGGTGCGCACGAGGTGTTCGGGATCCCTGACGAAATAGGCGGAGCAGTCGAAGTTGGTGAGCATCCACTTGTGGGGATTGAACACGAAGGAATCCACTTGTTCCATTCCGTTCATCATCCACCTCATCTCCGGACAGACCAGAGCCGAACCGGCAAAGGCGGCATCCACGTGAAGCCAGGTTCCTTCAGTACGGCAGATCTCGCCGATGGCTCCCAGCGGATCGACGGCGCAGGACGACGTGGTTCCCATTGTGGCCACCACGCAGGCGGGGAGGAGGCCGCTCCGGCGGTCCTGTTCCATCGTTTCCGACAGCTTTCCGGGGATCATGGCATAATCATCATCCGTGGGGATCCTCCTGATCCGGTTCGTCCCGAAGCCCGCTATCTTCGCGCCCTTCTCGACGCTTGAATGGGCCTCCCGGGACGCGTAGACGACCAGAGGGGCGATGGCCCCCTCCCGGTTGGCCCCGAAATCCGTTGCCCGTTCCCTTGCCGACAGGAGAGCGACGAGAGTGGATGTTGATGCGGTGTCCTGTATCACCCCCGTCATCCCACCCGGAAGACCCAGCATGTCCCTGAGCCATTCCATCATTCGCTCTTCGAGCTCCGCTGCAGCGGGGGAGGTCTTCCATATCATGCACTGGGCTCCGATACCCGCCGTGAGCAGCTCTGCCAGCACTGACGGAGGGCTGCTGTTGGCCGGAAAGTAGGCGAACCAGCCCGGGTGCTGCCAATGGGTAATGCCGGGCATGATGATATCTTGAAAGTCGGTAAGGATGTGCTCCATGGGCTCTCCGTTCTCCGGTGCGAGAAGGGGTATTTTCTCCCGTACCCGACCCGGTTCCAATGGAGAAGACACAGGATACCTCTCGATATTCACCATGTAATCGGCCACCCAGTCTATCAGCTCGTGGCCCACACTCCTGAACTCTTCGATGTCCATCGTTACTGCCCCCATACTCTGTCCGTGCGATCACGCACATGTATGGAAATCAACAGGAATGCCGATAAATGGAAACCATCCATAATAACTTGAACGGAGCGGTTAACGGACGTAAAAAAATACCTATCGGTAGATCTCTACCCTCGATTCCTCGTACCGTTTCAGGTATGTCATGAGCTCGTTCCTGATCCTGAGCCCCTTTCGTCTGGGAACAATGGCCGGGTAACCATATCGTGTGAACCTGAAATACTTCGGGAATAATCCCCTGAGGTAGAACCATGCCTCCATGGAGCATCCCCCGTCCTTTTCCCTCAGTTCGAACTCGAAGGTCCTGGCCCCGGTGAACCACCATAATCCCTCCGAAGCAACCATCCTGCCGCCAACGATCTCGCATCTCATGCCCTTGCTTGCGAAGAACTGAAAAATTCCATCTCCCATGATCTTAACGTCATGATACGGAAATTCCATCATCAGGTGCTCCTTCCCCCGGTTCACGATGATATCTATTACGGCGATGATGAGAATGATGAGGAGAATTATCATCACCACCGAGAAGGGGAGGCATATCATGGCTGGAATGGGGGAAAACAAGTTACATTCCTCCTAATGGATACGGCGCAACATCGTCACAGACAATAATAATCATGTCCTTAGA
>CAYRFL010000002.1:0-80252 GCA_964423515.1 uncultured archaeon | reverse complement strand
CTGTCAAATGGAAAAATGGAATAATTCTAGCAGAGTGAAGTGTCAAACTTGGGTTTTCAGGAGGAGCCGCTGAATGTTGGGGGTATGGATATCGTACCCCGCGAATTCTTCCATACCCTCCTCCTGCCCAGGATCCAGGAAGATACGGTCAGGGACGTCGGGATCATCCGGGTCAGATCCGTTGGTGAGAAGGACGGCGAGGGGACGAAGGCGACGATCGAGCTCATAGATCGCTTCGACGAGAGAACGGGACTCTCCGCCATGCAGAAGCTAACCGGTTGGCACGCGTCCATAATTGCCATACTTGCAGCCAGGGGTGAGCTGCCCCGGGGAGCGGTTCCCGTCGAAAGGGCCGTGAGCGGGGAGGTAATGGTGCGGGAGGCCAGGAGGAGGGGTTTCGAAATCAGCGAGAACATCCGGAAGATCGAATGAATGATGCGGGTCATATCAATATAAACTCCGAGCCTTGTAGCGTGTCGGCGGCATACTCCTGGCAACGCTGAATTTTACAAATGTCGGGACGTATAACCAATCTGTCGTGAATATCCCCATAATCTATTAAATACTTCATGGACATGTACCTGTTCCTCTGCCTATTATAACGTTCCTCCGGGGGAATTCCGTTGGAGACTTGGCTTACAATCGTCCTCATCGGTGCGGCCCTTGGGCTGCTGTGCTTGGTCGCTTACCTTATCTGGCGATTCGCACTGAGAAGAAAAAGTAACTGTGGGGACCGCTTCGTTGCGGTAACATGTTCGACATGCGGTACGAAGGCCAGGGTGGATAGATACGAACCGCCGAAGAAGATCGTCTGTTCGAACTGCAGCAAGGAAGGACCGGTGACATTACCGGAGTCTCCATCGCATGAGTAAGAATCGGAAGTGTAGGTGTGATACAGCAGGCTGATTTCATCCCGGATGTTGAGTATTTTCAATCGCCGTTCAGGAACCGCGTACTAAAGAAGATCCTGGAAGCAAAGGAGGAGATCCTGATATCGACCCCCGATTTCAGCGAGGCCACCGCTTCCCTGCTGAAACAGATAATACTATCAAAGGACTTCTCGGACCCATTTGATCTACGGATACTGACACAGGTCAATGAGAGAACCGTACGAACCGGCTCGGTGGATCTGGATGCTATCCTGGAGAGCATGGAGATGCAGGTGCCCCCAGAACTCAGTCTTTCGCTGCGCAGCATTCTCAACCTCGAGCTGACCTTTCTCGTGGTCGATGCGGAAAGTGTTATCGCGATAATGGGAGAGATGGATGAGGATTCCTTCAAAGGCTCCATGACAGCGGCCATGCAGATAAACGATGAGGATATGATCACGCAGATAATCTCCGATTTTGACAGGATGTGGAGAGGGGCTGCGACGCTGAGGCCGGACAACGTGAAGCAGTTCAGGGGTTCACTGGGAAAGCTCATCCCCGTGAAAAGAGAGTCCGGGAAGGGGATCGGCCCCAGGCTTCCGCCCGCCGGTGAAGATGTCGAGGACGTGGAGCTTAGGAGCATGGAGGACATGGTCTATGAGCTGCTCGAGGAGGCCGAGAACTATGCCTTCGACGAGGATTACAAAAAGGCAGTAGAATTCATTGATCAGGCTCTTGCCATCGGTCCGAAATCCGTACGGGGCAATTACCTCAAGGGAAAATTCCTCTACGAGAACCTAGAAGACCTGGACGGAGCCCTTGTGGCTTTCACCACGCTGGTGGACGTAAACGAGAATCATGAGGAAGGACATTTTTACAGGGGTATGATCAACTACGACAGGAAAAAGGACATCGATGCCCTGGAGGCATTCGACAAGGTTACCATGATCAATCCCGACAACGAGAAAGCATGGCATTACAAGGGCGTTCTTCTGGCAAGGGCTTTCAAGAAGTACGACGACGCCATCAAATGCCTGGACATGGCCATAAAGCTCGAACCCTATCTGGATGTTGCCTGGCTCGAGAAAGGCAAGATATTCTACGAGAACCTTCACAAGGTCGATGAGGCCCTGAGATACCTTCAGGGGGCCATCAGAATAAACCCAGAGAATTACGATGTTCAGAACCTGAAGGCCAGGATACTGTTCAAGGAGAAGGGTGATTCCAAGGGATCTCTGAAGGTATTGAAAAAGGTGCTGAAGAAGGATTCCACCAATGAGGATGCCCTGGAGTTGATCCGCGAGGTCCTGGAGGAGGATGGAAATCCCGGTGATGCGCTGGAATTCTACGAAAATGCGCTCAAGGAGGAACCGGATTCGCTTGCGGCGCTCCTGGGGAAGGGAAACGTCCTTTACAAGGCCCATTCGAGATACGATGAGGCGCTGGGCTGTTTCAAGAAGGTACTCTCGAAGGATATAGGGAATACGGAGGCCCTGGTGGGGATCGCAAAGATACTGGTAACCATCGAGAAGTACCAGGAGGCCCTGAGGGTCCTCGACGAAACCCTGAACCTCGAGAAGGAAAACGAGAAGGCACTTTACCTCAAGGCCCACATACTCACGGGAATGCTGAGCAAGCACAACGAGGCCCTGAAGATACTGGATACGGTGACTCGGAAATATCCCAAGAACGCCAAGGCATGGTACGAGAAGGGACATATCTTCGCCAGCCAGTTCGAGAAGTACAGCGATGCGATATGCTGCTTCGATAAATCCCTGCGGCTGGACCCCAAGAGCGAGAACACCTGGTACGATAAGGGCCTCATATTATCCCAGAACCTCAACGATCCCCAGGGAGCGCTCATCTGCTTCGACGAGGCCACCAAGGTGAATCCCGATTTCGACCTGGCCTGGTACGACAAGGGGATCGTGCTCTGCAGCTATTACAACCGTTTCGAGGACGCGGTACTGTGCTTCAACAAGGTGCTGGAGATAAACCCCAACGACCAGGATGCCTGGTATAACAAGGGCAATGCGCTGGCGGACATCGGAAGGTACGAAGAGGCTGTGTCATGCTTCGACAACACGCTTTCCATCGACCCGGATATGTGGCAGGCCTGGGGCAACAAGGGTAACATCCTCGATACCCTTGGAAGGTACCAGGAGGCCATTACATGCTTCGACAAGGCCATTCAGCTGAACCCGAACGACGAGACCGCGTGGTATAACAAGGGCAACACGCTGATCAATCTCAACCGATACCGCGACGCCATCCAATGTTTCGAGATGACCCTGAATATCAATCCCCTCAACGATCTTGCCGAGAAGAACCGGGTTCTGTGCTACAACAACCTGAGGCAGAGAGGATATTACTCATGATAGCTGATGAATATTGATGATCACTTATGATCAATTATAGTATATGAATGGGGTGAGATTCTTGAAGGACCTGTCTTTCTCGACCAGGCATTTTCTGAGAAGGAAGCAGTTGAAGAAGGTGGACCGGGACCTGTCACGTTATTACGATCGCCCCTTTTCCCTGTCCTCCCTCTCCGTGGAGAATGCGGTCTCCCGCCAATGGGATATCCTGATAATCGACAAGATACCGGTGTTCTTCAGGCACGAGGGCGATTATTTCCTGACGCTTCGGGGGCTGGACCGCTTCGAGGTGGAGAGAAAGTACGTTACCGTGGACATGGGCGCCGTTCCCTATCTGGCCAATGGAGCGGATGTGATGGCGCCGGGGATAATCGATGCGGATCCGTCCATAGCCGAGGGTGATGTGATCTGGGTGAGGGACGAGAGGAACCTCCGACCCCTGTCCCTGGGCCTATCGAAACATGCGGGGGAAGAGCTGGTTTCCCTTGACAAGGGAAAGGTGATAAGGACCATTCACTACGTCGGTGACGAGCTGTGGAGTTTTGAATTGTAGGGACGGATTCAAACCTCATATTCCCCACCCCGACCCCTCTTTCGGGAAACGTTATTTATACTTGGCAAATATTTATCCTCGAATGGTTCGATTTGGCATAATTTCATGCCGATGCGTTATAAAATGACATTCGGGATCACGAGGTGAGCCATTGGGCAAGAAGGGGGACATAGCAGGCAAGATGGAGATAGAACTGGACAGGTCGGATTTCAGCAGGTGGTACAACGACGTTCTCAAGTACGCCGATCTGTGCGACAAGAGGTACCCCATCAAGGGCATGAACGTATGGACGCCCTACGGATGGAAGATCATGCGCCTTATAGACGAGCACATCCGCCGGGAGCTGGATTCAACCGGGCACGGCGAGGTCAATTTTCCACTTCTGATACCGAAATCCGAGTTCCAGAAGGAGGCCGATCACATCAAGGGCTTCGATTCCCAGGTCTACTGGGTCACACACGGAGGCCTCAACGAGCTGGACGTCCCGATGCTGCTGCGGCCCACGTCCGAGACCGCCATGTATCCCATGTTCTCCCTCTGGGTGCGGTCCCACACGGACCTTCCTCTGAAGACCTACCAGATAGTCAATACGTTTCGGTACGAGACCAAGCAGACACGGGCCTTCATCAGGGTGCGCGAGATCCACTTCTTCGAGGCCCACACGTGCCACAGAGATTTCGAGGACGCCGAGCGCCAGATAGGGGAGGACCTCGAGATAATGGACCGTCTCGGCGATCGGCTGTGCCTTCCCTGCCTCAAGCGAAAGAGGCCCGAATGGGACAAGTTCGCCGGGGCGGATTACACCATAGGCATCGACTGCTACATGCCCTCGGGAAAGACCCTGCAGCTGGGCTCGGTCCATCAGTACAGGACGAATTTTTCAATACCCTATGATATCAGATACGAGGACGAGAACGGAGAGCACAGACACGTTCACCAGACCACCTACGGCATGAGCGAAAGGCTGGTTGGTGCCATCGTGGGCATTCACGGCGATAACAGGGGTATCATCATGCCCCCGGACGTGGCCCCAATCCAGATCGCCATGGTCCCCATAATAATGAAGAAGAGAAAGGATGATATAGTCCGGAAGGCCACTGAGCTCTCGGAAACGCTCAGGGACAATGGCTACCGGGTGGAACTGGACCTCCGGGACCTGAGGCCGGGGAGCAAGTTCTATCACTGGGAGCTCAAGGGGGTGCCCCTGCGCATCGAGATAGGACCCCGCGACGTGGATTCGGGACAGGTGATGATGGTCCGGAGAACGGACGGCGGCAAGGTCGCCGTTCCATTCGATGATCTCGTCCCCGGGGTCGCAAGAGAGCTCAAGGCGGTGAAGGCTCACCTGCTCGCCAGGGCGGAGGAGCTCATGAAGGCCGACACCCGTGATGTCACCTACGCGGACGAGGCGTACGATGTGGAAAAGGGCCTGGTCAACATAGGCTGGTGCGGGGATACGGGCTGCGACGACAGAATAGTGGAGACCCTGGACATGAACATGCTCGGCATCGATACCACGAGGGACGCCTCCGGGGCCAGATGCGGCCAATGCGGAGGGCCGGCCAAACACTGGGTAACCTATGCCAAGACCTATTGATCTATTTTCGATCCATGGAAAACGGGTGTCGCATATGCACCGGAAAGCAATGAAAGCAAACAACTTCGCCGCTCTGATACTGGTACTGACTCTATTCTCGTCTTTCCTGTTCGCCATTCCCGGAGCGGAAGCCGGTGAAATATGGGAGAGAGAGGAGATAGGGGCGCTGAAATACGATCATGAATATCCCTTCGTGGTTGCCAGAAAGAATACGATACTCTATTCCTCCGAGGAGGACGGAGGTTCCTACGGAGATATATGGAGGATGAATCTGGACGGCACGGGCCACGTTCAGCTCACCGACAACGATTTCGATGAATTATTACCTACGGGCGATGACGCGGGAACGAAGATCGTGTATACGGGATATCCCGATGGTGTCCCTGCCGTGTTCGTGATGAACTTCAACGGAGGGTCTCACACAAAGCTGATCGATACCACATTCAGCGTCAAGGAGGGCTTCATCTCGAGCGACGGCGACTGGGTGGTCTTTTCCTCCAACATGGACAACGACACCACGAAGAACTGGGGTGATTGGGGATATATCGACAGCATACCCTTCGACATATGGAAATGCGAGATAGACGGCAGCGATGAGGATCAATTGACCGATCATGCCTGGGACGAATCATCGCCCACGTTCTCCCCGGACGGTGAGAGGATCGCCTTCGTGGCGGAGGAGAACGATGACGACTACGACATTCACATAATGGACGAGGACGGAGGCAGCTGGGACAGGCAGTTCATCGTCGGGGAATCGGTGGACGAGACCTATCCTTCCTTCTCACCCGATGGAAAGTATCTTCTGTACAACTACCGCAGTTCCAGCTCAAGCTACGATGCTTATGCCGTCCTTTACGATTTCGGGGACGGGAGCAGGAATTACCTCACCGCCGAGACGGTGGACGAGGACGGGGATGATGTGGAGGATGAGATCAAGGGGCGGTACATACGGTTCTGTCCGCCCTTTGATTCCCTGAGCGACGTGAAGGTCATATATTCGTCCAAGGGGGACTACGGCAGTTATCTCAGGATCTGGACCGCCGAGAAGGCCAGGATAACCTACGAGGTCGAGGTAGGTCCCGTCAGGCGGCGGGTGGGAGACTACAACAGCGAGACGATAGAGGGTGCCATGGTCTCATTCGAATACTGTGGAGTATATTACGAGAACCTCACGGACGACGATGGCTATGCCACCTTCGTTCTGCCCGTGGGTAAGCTGTCGGGAACTGAGATCAATGCCAGTATCGGCGCCGAATGGGTCACTTGGAACTCATATTACTCTCCCGCTTACTTCTCCGATGACGTCTTGAGGATCGGCTCCATCAAGCTCATGACGGAGAGATCGAGCTGGGGCGCGGGTCTCGCCGGAGCTCTCGTCGGCTTCGAGCTCGGAGGGATCACATACGAGAACCTGACGGACGCGGAAGGGTATGTGGATTTCATAATCGTTCGGGATGGAAGACGGGTAAGTTGGATCCCGGAGGGTACGGAGATCAGAGCGACCTATGATGGGGAGACGCTCCACTGGCTGGCCGGAGATGACGAGCCCAGTTTCAAACGGTACATGATCAAGGTGGGTTCCCTTGAGCGCATAACCGAGGAGGATTCCTATTACGGTGACTATGTCCAGGGAGCAGAGGTCAGCTTCACCCTTGACGGAAAGGAGTACCGGAATCTGACCGACGAGTACGGTTACGCATATTTCGGCCCCTTCAACTTCGAGGACCTGCCGGACGGGACCATGATGAACGCCATCTCCCAGGGACAGGAGATAGATTGGCTGTCCGGGGATACTCTCCCGGACTTCGTGAGGATAATCTACAAGCTCGGCCCGGTAAAGCGCGATCAGGACGAATCCGGCTGGCTCGATGAACCCGTGACGGGGGCCAGGGTCAGCTTCGAGCTAAACGGAAAGCTATACGAGAACCACACCGACTCCGAGGGTTATGCCTACTTCACGCTGGAGGTCAGCACCTTTCCGGAGGATATCGTCATCACAGCTGAGGACGACGGAGATGAGATAACGTGGGAATCGGACGACAGGGAAATACCCCAGTTCGAATACGAGGAGTCCCCCATCTCCTCTTTCTGGAACTTTTGTCTGATGTATGCCGGCGTGGGGGTGTTCGTGGTCATAATAATCATCGCCGTCATAGTCTCGGTAGTGAAGAACAGGTCGGCAGGGAAGAAGGCAAATAAGAATATCGAGGTGCAGCGGCTCAATACGGCCCAGAGGGCCTTCGATACCGGGAAGGGTGCGTCCAAGCGCGGCAGCGACCTCTTCAACCGTGGTGAATACGTAAGGGCGCTGGGGGAGTACCGTACAGCTCTCAGTAACCTGGAGATGGCGCTTCAGTCGTCAAGGAGGGACCGGGACGAAGCGCTGTCGGCCAATATCGAGGGGATGCTGACCAGCGTACGGAGCAACATCGTATCGGCGGAGGTGGCGCTGGACAAGAGAACGGTGGAGGAAGGCTACCGGAAAGGCCGATCGGATTTCGACTCTGCGGTAAAGAAGCTGGGAGACGACCGCATATTCGAGGCCAGGCGCGAGCTCATGGAGATCTCCCGGAACGTCGAGCAGCTGATCACGGTGGCCAAGAGCAGGAACTTCACCCAGGCCATAAAGAACCTGCGGGGATTCCAGGTCAAGGTCCGCGAGAACGTCAACGTTGCCGATATGAAGCTCTCGGAGGGTGTGGAGACCGTATCGCCGGGGAGCGGCCCCGACGTGGGCGGCGGCTCGGACGTCATGGCCTCGGACGTGTCCCTGTACGGAGAACTGGAGTACGAGGGAGGATACGTCGTCCAATCCCTGACCATAAGGAACAATACGCTCTTCGACGTACGCTCGGGCGAATTGAGGGTCGGCCTCGACGAGAACGTCATCAGGCTGTCCCATACGAGCCCCCAGCTTCCCGTATCCGCCAACTCGGTGTCGCTGGGTCTCATACCCAAGGGGGCGGAGAGGAGGACCCGGGTCTATTTCGATCCCCAGATCTCCACGGGTACATATCTGGACACTTCCCTTATCTACGTCGACAACGGCGGCAGATACCGCAGCGCTTCCATCGATCGGATGAACGTCAACATAGAACCCCCCAGCGTCATGAGCGATGCCAACGTGAACATCGCCGCCCTGAAGGGAATAATAGTGACCGAGGCGAGATACCAGGATTCCCGCATCTACGGGATAGATCCCAAGGTTCCAATCGCCGAGGTGCTGGGAATCGCGAAGGAGGCCATTCTGGAGACGAACTTCACCAAGGTCCGGGACACACGGAGCAGGGACATGGAATCCTCCTGGTTCTTCGCCACTTCACAGGACAGGACGGACAAGGTGATAGTGCGGGCCTCGGTGATGACGAGCACACGTACCCTGGAGATATTCGCGGCATGCAGCCGCAGGGAGCATCTTGCACCGGTCCTCGTCGACATCTCCCGCAGGGTCACCGACAAGCTGGGAAAGAGGTGGCGCCAGCTTCAGCCAGTTACCCAGGTCAACGTGGAAATAAAGGATTCCATTATCCAGCGCTCCAACCTCGATTTCGGGACCTTGGCCTCGGGTGCCCCGGGAACGGTGAACGTGTCGGATTCGGTCATCACGCGTTCCTCCGTGGGAGCACCGGTGGAATCGAACCTCAGTGCTTACCGAAACCTTCTTTTGATGGTACTCGAGGACGGCGTCATCGACGAGAACGAGGAAAGGATGCTGGCGGAGAGCAGGAAGAACCTTGGCATCACGGCGGAGCAGCACCGGGAGCTGCTGGCGGTCCTGAACAGGTGATGTTCATTCCACCAGGTGCTCCCATCCCCTCCTTTCCACATTTTTTTCTTTTCCGTCGATCACGATGGTTATGCCCATCTCCACCACCTCGCCGATGACGGACACTGGCGGCCGAGAGGTCCCTTCGTCGAACATGGCCAACAGCTCTGCTGCATGCTTAGGCTTCACGGTAAACAGGAGGCCGAAATCACCCCCCGTGTACAGGGCTGTGTCCATGGCCCGTTCCCCATCAAACCCTTCTTCATACAGACGGTCATGCAGGGGCAGGGCATCCGCCTTCAACCGGAACCCGATCCCGCCGGCCGCGCTCATCTCGTACATCGAAAGGGCAAGGCCGTCGGAAACGTCCATGCAGCTGGTCACCCGGCCGCTCTTGGCCAGAGTTCTTCCTGCCTTGATGTGCGGCCTGACACGCAGCAGAGCCTCGTAATCCCCGTAGATATCATCCTCAGCGTTCACCTGCCAGTAACGGGATCCGGCATTCTCAGTTACGTTACTGCTCTGGGAGAGATATTCATTTACCGCAACCAGTGCTCCGTGGCTTCCGCCAAGGGTTCCCGCATGGCAGAGCACATCGCCCGCATCCGCCCCCTTACGTGCCATGAACCGTCCTCTCCCGATGCGTCCGATTATCGTCGGAGCCATCATAAGGGCGGGAGCGGATTTCGTATCGCCGCCCACAACGGGCAACCGATATTGGCGACAGCATTCAGCAAAGCCGCCGAGGACCTCCTCGTACCAACGGAGAGGGAAATCCCCCGGAAGGCCGATATCGAGGACCATGCAGGTAGGTTTCCCGCCCTTGGCAGCGATATCCGACAGGTTGACGGCGGCGGCATACCATCCGCAGAGCCCCGGTGGTGATCCTTCGGGGAAATGAGTGGCTGAAAAGACCATGTCGCTGGAGACCAGGATAAGACCATCGTCGGCCTCTATTGCGGCAGCATCGTCCCCTATTCCGATGACCACCCGTGCATGATGCCCCTGTTTCTCGAATATGCTCCGAGATATTCTCACTAGTTCCTTCTCTCCGAGCTGTGATATTCTCATATCATCACGGGGGGATGATCTGAAGGTTCACGCCTTCATTATGCAGTAAAGGAACAACAACAGGGCGACGATGGAACCCACGAAAGCGCCGAGAATGCCCATGAGATGTTCTCCGAGGGGTACCTTGCTGAGGCCCAGACCGGCGGAAACATCTAACTGGGTGGCGATGACGAAGCCGATGAAAATGACCCCAAAGAGCAGTAGAATCACCCCGATGGTCCTGCTCTTGCCAGCACCAAAATATGCTGCGAAAAGTCCGCTGATGAGAGATATCACGCCAAACCACAGAAGCAGGGTCACAATGAACAGGGACAACAGGGACATTCTATTCCTCCAATTAGTAACAGACCCGGTAATGATTGATACTATATATTAACTTTGTTTTTCGTTCTACCACGCGCAATCCACGGACTTACCGTGTATAGCCGAATCAATCTGGTTCGAATCGATGGCCTGGTGGACCGTCAGGGTCGCCTGTATCGGAAGAACCTGGCGAGAAGATCCCCCTGGCGTGATACCATCAGAACTTGATACCGGTCAGGGTCTTGGTATCTATGACCCCTTCGATGGACCGGATCCCATCGACCACGATCCTGCCAAGTTCGTTGAAATCCTCCGTTTCGAGCTTTGCAATGAGATCGTATTCGCCGAACAGAGGATGAAGCTCTATGATGTCCGGAAGTTCCTTGAGCTGGTTGTAGACGTCGTGCTCCTTTGCCGGAGCAGTGCTTATCAAAACGTATCCAATGGCCATAGCGTCACCTTGTTATCTATTCGATGGGAGGGTATATATTATTTTTTATCTTTTAGGAAATTCAAATCATCCAGTTCCCTTGCGCTTTATATACCATGCTACAGGGACCTCCTGAATCTCCGACGCCTCAGGAACATGTTGATCCCAAGGGCAAGAAGGGCCAGTATTATCGCCCCCAGGACCCCCCACAGGATCCCTTCATAACCCAGGGAGAAAAGAATGGATGAGCCCGATATATTAACGTCGGTCTCGGCCTTGTTGTTATGACGGCTCTTCTCAGCAATGTGATGGTCCGGATCTATGACGACCTTCAGCTTGCAGCTGTCCTTGTTCGGTACCTTCCACGTGAAGGCCACGAACTGGGTCTTCCCGGCAAGTATGGTGCGTATGGGCATGGTAGCTATCACGGCGTCGTCCTCGTAAAGGCGCAGCTGAACGTTCTCGGCCCTGATATCCCCCACATTCTTGATGTGCACCATGACCGATATAAGCTCTCCGGCCTTTGCAGGGGCGGAAAGGCTGATGCCCCCCGATATTCCCAGGTCCGCGTTCCTGATGCTCACCCTGCACTCTATGGGCGGGGGCCTGACCTTCGCTGAGGAGAGACATTCGGATGAGATATTGAAGCTGGTATCCCTGGATGCGGCATAATGGGGAACCTCGGCGGTGATCCCGACCCAGGCAATCCCCCCTATCGGCAATCGTAGCGTCAGCTCCCTGATGTTCACAAGATCAGAATGGGAATTGTTGGGTTCGAAGCCCATGTCGGCCGTGAGCGGGGACGTATCGATCAATCTGGAGAAGTCGGCCCTGGAGAATTCGGCAACTCCCGATGCCTGTTCGATGAGGGCCACCGACGTGAAGAAGACCTCCCATTCCTTCGCAAGGCCGCTGCTGCCCTCTTCGTCCACCGGTATATCGTCGAGGCTAACGAGAATCTCGTCCCAGGCGTTACCCTCGTTCTTGACGCAGACGTAGAACACGGCCCAGGAACCGGGCTCGGTTATTTCGAGGTCGTCACCTGTGAAAACGCTGATGGCGGCCTTCCTGTTCACCATGAACGACAGAGGCAGCGCGATGTGGTTCTCCTCCCCGCTGACGTTGATGAGAAGGGAGTAGGGATCGAATCCGGGTGAGTCCGGATCGGCATCGGCCAGGGCATCGTGGGGAACGGATATGTCCAGGCGGATCTGATAGTTATCCCCTGCTTCCAGGTTCTTGTTCGTGACGGGCTGGCCCATAAGCAGGAACTCGAAATCCCAGCCCGAGGGAAGGTTGGCCATGGTCAGGAACGCCGACGTGGGGCCGTTCCCGGGATTACCGATGGAAATGTTCAGTGATACCTTTTCACCGGGGTCCACGAAATGGAACTCGTCGTCGAGGAGGCTGGCGTTGATCTGGCAGTAGCGGTTTACGATGGCGGTCAGGGCCAGTGAATCCACCACTTTTCCCACCGAGGGCAGCTCCACGGAGACCTCCAGCACGGCACGGGAACCCTCAAGCGCATCCTCCGGGGCCCACATGGTCACCGTCACCGTCTTCTTCTGGCGGGCCTGAAGGATCACAGTGGGCGAGTCCACTGTGGCGGTCCAACCCGGGATCATGGGCCCGAGTTCTATCTGGACCTGCTCGCGGCTGTTCCCGTTGTTCTGCACCGATACGAGGAAGCTCACTGTTTTTCCGGGATCGATGTACTTGAGGGGCTCCGAGCATGATATCTCCATGGCCCTGTTGGCGCTAACCTCGAGGATGACGTCGTCGTCGTGCTTACCCCGGGCATCCTGCTCCGTGAGGATGGAAAGGTATGATTCCCCTATTGCGGTGACGATGGCGGTATCTCCCTCTTTTGCATCCAGGGGAGGCGTGAAAAGGAAGCTGATACCCGTGGTGTTCTCTTCGAAATGATAGGACGAGAGATGTATCCCGCTCAGGCATTTCTTCTCTTCATCATAGCTCCACTCCGGATGAAGGGTCAAATCGGGCGAGACCTCCCAGCCGCCGGGTATGCCTTTAAGGGTGATGCTGTAGGTATCGTTGATATTGCCTATGTTGTTTATCCCAAGGGTGGTGACTGTGACCTTTCCCGGGTCCAGTACGAGCCTCTTCTCGTCATTGACATCCGGTTGGACGGCCCAGTTCACGTTGAAGCCGATGTCAACCGTTATCACGTTGGTGGAGGTGATCTTCGCCGTTGCGTTCTCGGGGTCGTTGGAGGAGGTGGCGGTCACGTTGATCAGGGCATAATCCCCGTCGGTCACGTTGGTCAGCGGTGCCGTTACCGTGAGATAGACCAGTTCGAACTCCCTGGTCTCGAGCTCCTCGGTCTCCTCGATATCCAGCTGTGCCGACCAGTTCTCCGGCATTTCCGGGATCTCCAGCTCTATGACGTCGTTTCTCAGTCCCAGGTTCCATACCTCTATCTCGAAGGTGTGTCTCTCTCCCGGTTCGTAAATGTGCACCAGGGGCTTGGGCAGACCCGTGTGGGGGTCCTTCTCTCCCGATATGAGCGCCACCTCGTAGGCCCGCGGCGCCAGCCAGTCTATTATGCCCAGACCGAATTCCGCGTTGTGCTCGTCCCAGAAGTCCACCTTGCCGTCCTCGTCGCAGTCGTAGCTGTCCCCGAACACGTTGCAGTCCGGTATGAAGACCGCGCGACCCGCCCCGGTACAGTTACCGTTGGGTATGGCAAGGCAGGCGGGCTCCCCGTTATAATTGCTGGAGCCGTCGGTATCCGTGATTATGATCTTGCGCGATTCGGTGGGGTTCTCCAGGGTATAAGCATTGGAGCAGTAATACTGGACCGTGGGTGCATTCTGCGTGATCATGAATATTCGGTCGGGATCGTCCTCGAAGTTGGGAACGTCGTTGGTGGGCATGTTGTCGTCACCCGGAACTCCATTGTCCTCGTACACTATCCAGTAATTGTGAGGCCCCGTGTAATCGTTGACATCAGTTACAACGTTGTTGCCCCACCTGACGAAGAACCGGAGGGCGATCTCGTCCATCTGTACCGGGAAGCTGGAATGGTCCGCTATGAGGAGAAGTCCGCCACCGCTCTTGACGAATTGTTCTATCTCGTCGATCTCCGACGTCTGGTAGCGGCCGTTGAAGGTCATGGGAACCACCAGAACGTCGATATCTTCCAGCGCTTCCTTCGTTATCTTCTCTCCCTCGTTCAGAAGGACGATCTCATAGGTGTTCTCCGTCTCGAAAGTGTGCCCGGGATGGGATGCTTCCATGCCGGCGGGGTCCCTCAGGACGTCCGCGAAACTGCTGTGCCCTCCCTCGCCCGATCCGAACCACCCGTGGACGTCGTCCGCCTCGTTGGCGGGATCCACGGAGAATGCAGGCAGATGTGCGTCGTCGAACATGACCTTGATGACGTCACCGTTCCGTGAGGATGAGGGTATTTTTACCTCCTGGTTGCCGACCGTATCATCCGATTCAGACATATGGAATCTGGCGCTCCCGGGAGCCGGGAAATAGAGGGATTTGATACCCAGGAATGCCGAGAAGATCAGACACAACAGAACAAAGCAAGTGAGAATTCGTTTCATATGCTATCACTATCCGGAACCAATGTAGTCTACAGTAGTTATTTCATCCTTTATATTTAATTTCTCCGCATTTCGATGAATGGGGAAGGCGGATGGAGATCGAGGATAGAAGTTTCCCAGTATTCTATTGCTTACCTCAAGACGTCGCACCAGGAATAACTATGTTTGAAAGCTCATATGAGAAATGGACGACAACCAAACCTTAAAACCCCGGAAAACCCACACAACTTATCCCTGATCCAACCTCTCCAAGGATCCACTTGAATTAAACGCTCATTATCAGCAGTATCACCGGTAACAACAAACATCCCATGGCGTGAGACCGCCTCACACCCAGCCGTATGGGCAGCATCCCGACCAGGGTTCCCACAGCGAGAATCAAAAGACCGATCCAGCCGGTGAAGACGAAGACCATGACGATTATAAAGCCGATGATGCCCTTGATGAGCTTCTTGTAGGGTACCCGGTGGAAATGCCTTGCTGCTATCCTCCCTATTGCACACGTTGAAAGGAAGGCCACGGCGGAGGAGATGAGAACGGCCATGAGCAGATAGATGAGCGAGCCGGGCATGAGAAGGGAATCCCACAGCTCCACCGATATCAGCTGGTTGACCACGATGGCAGCGCCCGAGCGGGGGCGCAGTATGAGAAAGAGTGCCACAAGGACGAAGAGACTGTTGGCTGTGTTGATAGCGCTCAATGTGACGATGACCTGCTTTTTCTCCGTGTCCTTCCGGAATATCATGGCCATTATGGTGGCGATACCGGATGTCATGCCCGGGAGGAAGCCCACCACGCTCCCCGCGATGGTGCCCGAGAGGATGGATTTGGCAGTTTCCTTTCCGGGCACATCGGGCTTCGTAATGCGCTGCGGGGGCGCGCTCTCGTCCGAGCCCAGGGAGTCCAGGAGGGTCGAAAGACCGAAAATACCAGACAGCATGGGGAAGAGCACCGCCGGCGGCATCATTGATTCCGGGAGAAGCCAGGGGGCAGGCCAGAAGAAGGGCTTGTAATAATCCATGGAGAGTACCACGAAACCGAATATACCCGCCATGAAGAACACTAGGAGGGCGAGTAATATACCAAGAGTGCGGGATCTCTTCTTTTTTCCCGTCACGCCGTACCGCACTTCCCGGGTCTCCGTGATAATGAGAATGGCGAATATGGATATGAGGACGTATATCATGTACTCCTTGAGTATCTCGTAGCCCATGACCGGGCTTCCCACCAGGAGTCGGAATGGAAGTACCAGGAGCAGTGCCACCATCACCGCGCCCATGGAGCCCATTGCAGAAAGCCTGACGGCCTCGTAGCCCTTGCCCTGAAGGAGCATGTCATGTGCCGGGAGAACGTTGAGGGCGGTATCGGGGTCGGGAGCGCCCAGGAAGGTCGAGGGTATGAAATCGTGGAACGTATGCGACATGGAGATCGAGACGACGACCGCCGCCAGGAGAACCGAGATGAAAACGGCCCCGAGTCGATCCCCGAGGAGGGAGGTCATCCCCGCCATTATCGCCCCGGACATGGACAGCAGGATTATGGATAGATTGTTGACATGGAGTCCGGGAATGAGGCCGGTTATAATCCCGAGAAATGCGCCTATCAGGGAGAAGAGTATAACTAGCAGCAATATCGTGACAGCAGTTCCCATCTCCGGTCACCTCCCATACTCGAATCGAATTTGATCCGGGCTATCATCCGTGTAAGCATTTCTATCTAGAGGGTAGTGATTCCTCCAATCCCACTCGATCCTTTTACAACCAGATCTGTCCTGGGATCTTAGTGGATCCCGCCCTTATAATGATATTGCAATCTCCTTTACTCTATTTTATGATTACCTAAAAAGCCCCATGAAAAGAAATATGTCACATCGTGTAAATCCGCCTTTCCGATGGAGATCGTTACGTTGGAGTTTCATGGTCCTTGTTCAATACTGATTGTTTATACAATATAGGAGTAGATATTCCATCACTTTATAATACCACGACCACGTTGATATAACTACCTTCCAAGGAGGTTTGTTATGGAGAAACCAATCACAATCGGATTGATAACGATATTGATAGTCATTATCTTCATGGGTTGCCTTGATGGGACGGATTCACCTACTTCTTCCGATGATGTGACCGAGAAAATATATGGTGTATCTCTATTGGTATGCACCAAGACAGATGGCGAAGGAAATCACAAACCCTTCAATCACAGCACTCACAAGGTGGATCCCACCGTGGGAACCCAGTACCTGCTTCTGGTGAAGAACAGAGGGAATGTCACGGATACCTTTGGATTCACATCGAACGCACCATCCAATTGGACCGTGACCTTCGACGACGGTGCGGAGTGCACGGATGTTCCCAAGGGAGAATGGATGTACAAGGCCGTGACCATACGGCTTAAATTCAGTGCGTCCGACACGTATCAGGAGATAACGATAACAGCCACGTCAAAGGGCGATCCGACCAAATCGGACAGCATCATAGCGAAGAACGAGGTGGTGACCTTCTCAGGGGCAAAGGCCGACCTCGATCGGCATCCTGCCAAGGTGGACTACAACCTTGTCTATTACGGGGGCGGAGCGGAAGGAGGGAATCCGGGCTGGTACCACAACCAGGGAAGCGAGTTCGAAGCAAGAAGCGTTATTGTGGGATTCGGGGAAGCCGTGAAGGGTATGAGGGTGGGGCAGACCAAGGTGGTCGCCGTTCCCCCGGAGAAGGGCTACGGGAAGGATGACCCGAAACACGTTGACGGGAAGGCCCTGATATTCGAGATCACAATGCTGGATGTGAATACAGAGGATTGATTCTCAGGTTTCCCTTGGTGTTAATCATATTGGCTCTCGGACCATCAACCTGGGAATACACCTATCGATATGATACGTTCGGCGAACGTCGGGTAAACCGTTACTGCCCCCTTCCCGAGCAATCGCAGGCTCGTCCTTGAAGGAACCCTGACGGCTGATTCAGATAATGTCCAGTTCCCTGCCCGCCTTCTCGAAGGCCGAAAGGGCCTCGTCCAGGTCTTCGTTGGTAAGGCCGGCGTTCATCATGGTCCTTATCCTGGCCTTGTCCCTTGCCACCATGGGAAACACTATGGGAAGACCGAACACGCCCATCTCCATTATCCTCGTGGACAGTGCCTTGGCCTTATGGGACTCCCCGCAGATAACCGGGGTTATCGGGGTCTCGGACTCGCCCGTATCGAAGCCCATGCCGTTCAATTCCTTCTTGAAGTAATTGGTGTTCTCCCACAGCCTTTCCCAGTGCTCGGGCTCCTCGGAGAGCACCTCCACGGCTGCAAGCTGGGCTGCGGCGACCTGGGGGGGGTGTGAACCGGAGAGAAGCCAGGTCCGGGACTTGTTGTATGCGAAATTGATGAGGTCCTGGGTGCCGGCAACGAGTCCCCCCACCACGCCGAAGGCCTTGGAGAAGGTTCCCATCTCCACGTCTATTTTATCCTGTACGTGGAAGTGATGTCCTATGCCCTTTCCGTGATGTCCGAGAACTCCCTCTCCGTGAGCGTCGTCAACGTAGGTCATGGCCCCGTATTCCTCTGCCAGTTCGCATATCTTGTCCATGGGTGCGACGTCTCCGTCCATGGAGAAAACACCGTCCGTCACCACCAGTATCCTGCGCCTTCCCTCCCGATCGGCCTTCTGTAGAACCCTTTCCAGTTCCCCCATGTTCTTGTGCTTGTAAACGTCCCTTCCGGCCTTCGAGAGCCTCACGCCGTCGATGATTGAGCCGTGATTGAGCTCGTCTGAGATGATCACGTCCTCCTTGGCCGGTGCGAGCTGTGGGATAAGGCCGGCGTTCACGGCGAAACCGGTCTGATAGATGAGCGTGGCCTCCCGGTCCTTGAATTCGGCCAGTTTTTTCTCCGCCTTCGTGTGGATGTCCATGTTTCCGGCTATGGCCCTCACGGACCCGGACCCGGCCCCGTGGGTATCGAGTATGTCCCTTGCGGCCTTTATCAGCCTCGGATGATTGCTCAGGTTGAGGTAATTGTTGGAACAGAGCATTATCATCTCCTTTCCATCCACCGTGCAGCGGGGGGTCGAGCCTCCCACCAGTGTTCGAAGGTCCCAGTTGAAGCCTTTGTCAACCAATGCCTGATACTCTTCCTTCAAAAAAGCTGTTGGATCTCTCGTCATCATTATCACTCCTTGCTGTTTCCTGATCGTTATTTTCTCCGTAACTATCGCAGCTTCTCCCCGAGCTTCTCGAGCATGTCCGCGGTCATGGCCGCCAGATCGTACTCGGGCTCCCATCCCCATTCCTCCCTGGCTGCTGAATCGTCCACCGCCATTGGCCATGAATCGGCTATCTTCTGCCGGTAATCCGGTTCGAAGTCACATTCGAAATCCGGCATGTGTTCCCTGATGGAATCGGCAAGTTCCAGTGCGGAGAAGCTCATGGCCCCAAGATTGAAATCCGAATGATGCACCAGGTTCTCCAGGGGGGCCTCCATCAGATCCATGGTGGCCTTGATGCAGTCGGGCATGTACATCATCGGTAGAGCGGTATCCGGCCTTACGAAGCAGGTGTACCTCCCGTGCTGGATCGCCTCATAGTAGATGGCCACGGCGTAGTCCGTGGTCCCGCCTCCCGGAAGTGTCTTGTAGCTGATTATACCGGGATATCTCACACCTCTCACGTCGAGCCCGAACCGGTGAAAATAGTAATCGCAGAGCAGTTCTCCCGCCACCTTGGTCACGCCGTACATGGTCTTCGGACGAAGAACGGTCTCCTGCGGTGTGCTCTCCCGGGGTGTCTCGGGACCGAAGGCTGCAATGGAGCTCGGACAGAATAATCTGGTCAGTTCCTTCTTGAGACTTACTTCCAGTACGCTGTACAGCCCGTTCATGTTCACGTGATAGGCAAGTTGGGGATTCCTCTCTCCCACGGCTGAAAGTATGGCAGCCATATGATAGATGGTATCTATGTCGTATTCGTCCACGATCCTCTCCAGCGATCCCATATCGGTAACGTCTCCCCATACGAAGGGGCCGCTCTCCATGAGGTCGGCCGAGGGTCTGGTCTTTCGACCCATTGCCACGACGTTATCATTGCCGTACTTCTCCCGCAGGGCCATCGTCAGTTCGGACCCGATCTGGCCCACCGATCCGGTGACCAGTATCCGTTTCATCGCTTTTTCACTCATTGAAATGCCTCATTCCCTTCTCCCGATCGAACTGGAAAGAACGTATACTACAGCGCGTGGAGACTAATAATATCGTCCATAATAAACGTTTTGGAATACTTCATTTGCCTAAACAATTTGGGACTTTTTTATCAAGTGACCATCACCATGTCCAAGTGTATCCAGATGTGTATATTCCAGGGGGATTCTGGCCTTCTATACGATTATTTCATCCAATTCAATAATATCCCCGAAAGGATTTATTTATATTCGATGTTCAGACCGGAGGAGATGCTTCGGTAGAGTCATCTGATAATCAAGGGTGCAAATGCATGACTAACAGTATAGGGATCCGCCGGGAGCACAAGAGCAGATGGGAGCGAAGAAGCCCACTGGTGCCGCTGGACATCGAGGAACTGATAAGGGATCATGGCATAGATTTCACCATCCAGACCGCCACGAACAGGGCGCATGCGGATGAGGAGTTCACACGCATCGGGGCGCAGGTCGCAGAGGATCTATCCTCGTGCGACATCGTATTTGGAGTGAAGGAATTCCCGGAGGATTTCTTGCGGCCGGGGGGGATCTATATGTTCTTCTCCCATACAATAAAGGGCCAGCCTTACAACATGGACCTGCTCAGGCGCCTCGTCGATATGAAATGCACATTGATAGATTATGAACTCGTCAAGGATGAGATGGGGCGGCGCCTCATCTTCTTCGGTCATTATGCGGGAAGGGCCGGGATGATGGATGCGCTGTGGACATTGGGAAGGAGACTTGAATACGAGGGATTCCGGACCCCGTTCTCCATGATGAAACAGGCATATGAATACCTCTCTCTCGGAAGGGCCAAGGAGGCAGTTCGGGAGCTTATGCATGAACTTGAAAGGAACCCTCTACCTCGAGAACTTCGGCCCATGATATTCGGCTTTGCGGGATACGGAAACGTATCGAAGGGGGCACAGGTCATCCTTGACATACTGGAACCGCGGGAGATCGAGCCGGGCCAGCTGGATGAAATCGAGGAAGGCAATGAAGGTGCTGGCCTCTACAAGGTCATATTCAAGGAGGAGCACATTGTCGAGCCGGCCGGAACGGAAAAGGCATTCGATCTTGGCGAATACTACAAGCATCCCGAACGATTTCGCCCGGTTTTCGAAAGATACGTACCTCATCTAACGGTGCTGATGAACTGCAACTACTGGGACGACAGATACCCACGCCTCCTCACAAAGGATTACGTAAAACGTCTGTACTCGGACGATATGAAAACGAGATTGAAGGTGATAGGAGATATCAGCTGTGATATCGAAGGAGGAGTAGAGTGCACCCTGAAATGCACTCAACCGGACAATCCGGTTTACGTTTTCGACGTCGAGACCATGAAGGCCGTGGACGGATGGAAGGGTAGAGGCCCTGTTATCCTTGCCGTGGATAATCTGCCCGCAGAGTTCCCGTGGGAATCGTCAATGTATTTCTCCGGTGTTCTGAAGAGCTATTTGCCAGATATTGTCCGGGCGGATTTTCAGGGTTCTTTCGAAGAGATAGGTCTTCCGGATGAGATCAAGAAAGCCATCATTCTGTATCGGGGTGAGTTCACCCCTACCTTTGGATATATGTCAAAATTCATTGACGGGACCGCGGGAGGTCCAAACTGAAAACGCTTGCGAGGTGAAAAAAGATGAAATCAATACTTGTGCTGGGTGCAGGATTGGTATCGAGCCCCCTCGTCCGGTATCTGTTGGAGCGAGGGACCTACGACGTTGTCGTGGCAAGCAGAACGGTTGCGAAGGCCGAGAGACTGATCGACGGGCATGCCCGGGGGCGTGCACTGAAGCTGAACGTGAAAGAGGATACCAGGCTCGATGAACTCGTCATGCACTCCGATCTCGTTATAAGCCTTCTCCCGTACGTTTACCACGTGAAGGTCGCAAAACTCTGCCTGAAACACGGAAAGAACATGGTGACCACATCCTATGTGAGCGAGGCAATGAGACAGCTTCATGATCGAGCGGTCGACGAGGGCATCATCATTCTGAACGAATGCGGATTGGACCCGGGCATAGACCACATGTCGGCCATGCGCATCATTCACGATGTCCAGGAGCGGGGAGGAGAGATAACCAGTTTCAGTTCCTGCTGCGGGGCGCTTCCGGCCCATGTATCGAACAACAATCCCTTCGGTTACAAGTTCTCATGGGCGCCCAGAGGGGTGGTCCTCGCAGGGAAGAATCCGGCGAAATACCGCAAGGACGGGAAAGAGATAGTGATCCCCGGGCCGGAGCTATTCGAGAATTACGAGTTCAAGACCATACCCGGTGTCGGAGTTTTCGAGAACTACCCGAACCGGGATTCCATACCATACGCGGAGCTATACGGGATCGAAAGGGCACTTACCGTTTACAGGGGAACCCTGAGGTATCCCGGGTGGTGCGAAACGCTCCGGAAGATCGCGGAGCTCGGATTCCTGGACGAGACGAAGCGTGCGGATATCGGGGGGATGACCTACGGGCAGCTGATCCGGAGACTCATTGGTGACGAGGAAGATATGGCGGAGGCCCTGGCGAAACATCTGAACGTGGAGCCGCATAGCACGTTGATAAAACGATTATGCTGGCTGGGTCTTGCCTCCGACGATGCGATACCGGAATCGGACGATACGTACCTTGACGTGCTCGCAACTGCCATGCAGAGGAAGATGGCCATGGATGAGGGCGACGTGGACATCTGCGTTCTGTTCCATGAGTTCCGGGCGGCGTTCCCCGGCGGCAAGCACGAATACATCACATCGACTCTGGTCGACCATGGCGTACCCGGAGCGGACACTGCCATTTCCCGTACGGTTGCGCTTCCGGCCGCCATCGCCGCGGACATGATCCTGGGAGAAAGAATATCGGCCAGGGGAGTACACATTCCCATCGTGCCGGATATCTACGAGCCCATACTCGACAAGCTTCAGACACTCGATATACGGTTCCATGAAAGGACAGAGATCCTTCGACCATGAGGAGGATTCCTTTTCGACAGTGATGTGGCGGATTTCCGGACCGCGTTCAGGATCTTTTCGATCGAACATAAAAACTTCATATTCGATTCAAGATATGTATCAATATTTATTTATATCAATAATATGTTAATATTGCCGTTATACTCACCAGCAAGGAGAAGTAATTGACAGGAAGGGTGTTGTTATATGATACAGAAAACCGCATTTCAAAGAATTTTGATAGTTTCGCTGATATTTTTATTCGTGGGCTCGGGTCTGATGGCCGGAACCGGCATATTCGAGAGCGAGAGCTTTACGAGGATGTCCGTCAAGACGGAAGCCGAAAGGAAGAGCACTCGTGCCAAGTATACCGTAGACGACGTTAAGGCCGCCATCGAGAAGGGCCTCGAATTCCTTAACGAGTCCCAGGCCCCTGACGGCGGCTGGGCCGATGACAGGTACGGCAAGAACTGCAACACGGCGGGCAACTGTCTGAGGGCCTTCGTGGACTACAACGCCACCGATCCTCGCTGGCAGACAGCCATCGAGGGTGTAGTCAGGTTCATGAGATATGTATGGCACGATCCCGCGGATTATTCTCCGGGCTCGGACAGGGACAGGAATGGCGGGATGCTCAATAACGATAGGTTCGCTCCACCATATACTCACGGCTCGATGTACTCCCACGGTGCCGCTACCGCATCACTCATCGATTACTTCTTCCACACCCAGGATATCGCCCTTCTACCCTACATCAACGCTTCCGTGGAGATGATCATACGGGCACAGAACACTCCGCAGAAGCCATCCACGCTGGGCGGACCCAGGAGCCAGGGAGGATGGAGGTACGAACCACACACGACCTCATCGGACACCTCCCTTTCCGGATGGAACATTCACGCCATCGTCCTTGCGGAATCCTCGGGCATCTACGACGTTCCCGATTACGCTTTCGAGTATGCCGAGAAATGGCTCGATCACTGTTCCAGCGGAAGCGGATTCGGGTACAGCGGGGCATACACGTCCAATACCAACACTGCGGTGGGAACCTACTGTATGTATCTCCTGGGCAAACCCGACAAGGCATCCACCCGCGGTGGGACGAATTCCCTCCTGAACTGGGGGCCGACATACCAGATATCGAGACATTATTACACCTATCACGCGACCATAGCGATGTACCTTCACGGGGGAGAGGAATGGAGGGACTGGAACGAGGGGGTTCAGACCGGTCTTCTGGACTCCCAGAGGGATGACGGGAGCTGGAGCGGGAGCTACGGCACGTGCTGGGGTACTGCCATGGCCATCAACACGCTCAACCTCGGCATTAGCAAACCGAACGAGGTGTCGCTCAATCCTAAGAAGGATCCCAAGACGGGAGAGGACGAGCCCATGGTCAAGCTCGTGGAGCCCGAACACTCGGTGACCTTCAATGTAACCGTGGGCTCGGAGCTTGGCTTCGTGGAGAATCCCCTGGCGCGTCCCTCCGAGGGCAAGGACAAGGTGGAGCTTACCATCAGTGAGCCGCTGCCGGGATGGAAGGCGGAGCTGGATACGCCCAATACGCCGGATGACGGGATCCAGAGACCCGACGGCAGTATGCTCTGGTGGGTGGAGCTGGGTCTCATGGAGATGGACAACGTGACCCTGACGGTGACCGCCCCCGTTCTGGGAAAGATGAGCGAACCCTGCGTTGTGAACGTCAAGGCCAAGCTCGAGAACGAGTACGGCGTTACGCAGGCCAAGATCGCTACAATTTCCATACTGGATATCGACGTGGACTTCGGCCTGGAGTTCCTGGCGGAGAAGGACGAGTTCACGGGCCACAAGATAGGCAGCATCGCTCCGGGGGAGAGAAAGGTGTTCCAGGCAATGCTGCATAACAAGGGAAACGTCAACGACAGCTACGACGTGGGCCTTGTATCACCCTCCAACTGGAAGGTCCTGTTCGACAACGGAGGCGAGAGCTGGAACCTGTCGCTCGGCAAGGAGGGATTGAAACCCGACACGGCTGTCATCAACGTGACGATCGAATCGCCTATAACCGCGTCCAAGGGAGAGGTCGTAGACATCACCATTCTCGCCACATCCACCATGTTCGGCATGCTGGGTCTCGGGACGCTGAAGAGGATAGATCAGCTATCCCTCACCGTCACCGGTCTGCCTGCCCTGGTCATGACCTGCCCCGAGGACAACGAGCACGTGAACCCGGGCAGCACCGTGAAGTTCGAGGTTTTCATAATCAACAACTTCGACTCAACACTGGATGTGACCTTCTCGTTCTTCGGGACCGGGACGCTAATAGATTCCCTTCAGATCTTCGCAAATAACTGGTCCGCCGGATTCCCAACGAAGAACTTCGCCATAAAGAGCAGGGAGAGGATAAAGGTGGTGTTCCAGATAGGTGCCCCCACCTACGCCATCGCGGGAACGCGGAAGGTGGTGGAGGTCGGCGCGACCGGATATGACAATTTCGGAATGGAATACGAAGCCCAGCCCATATCGGTAACGGCCATTGCAAATCTGGTGGCAAAGATATCGGCCCAGGCGGCGCCCGAGTCCCACAAATGCTATCCCGGAAAGGATGTCAACTACACAATATCCGTGAAGAACGAGGGTAACGGGGACGACATCGCCGACCTGGCAATCTACGACCTGCCCCTCGGATGGTCCTTCGAGTTCTCATCCACATCCAATTATCTCAACCCCTTCGAGGAGGTGTCGGTGGACCTGAAGGTCATGGTACCGGAGAACGCCATGGCTGACGCAAACCCGAAAACGCCCGAGATGGATCCCTACAAGATAGGCATAAATATCTCCGGCAGGGAGAAACTGCTCAACTATGGTGAGACACTCTACGTCCACATATGGGTGGAGAAGATATCGGATATGCGGTTGACCACCATAAAGGCGGGCAAGTACGCATCTCCGAGAAGCACGGTGGACTTCATATTCAAGCTGGAGAACCTCGGGAATGCCATAGATACGGGCTTCCTGAACATATCGCGCGACCTTCTCGACGAGGACTGGAAACTGTACTTCCCGTACCTTTCGCTCAACCACAAGATGGACAGCCTCTCCACCATGAAAGCAGCCAATTTCACAGGTGTGATCGATACCAGGGATTTCGACAGGGACACACTTTACATACCCCGGGAGGACGATTTCGAGGAACTCGCCATCATGCTGGACGTTGGCCATTGCATCTATATCGCCGTGAACGTCGAGGTTCCGGATGTGGACAGCGGCGAGAACGTGACCTTCTCCATCCTCGCCCAAAGCGAGGGGGAGAAGGAGCTTTCGGACAATGTGCTCACCTTCAGTATAGAGATAATCATGCCGGACCTGCTCATTCTCGGCGAGATCTCCGCCACGTCAATGACGGTGGGAAAGATCGCCTCCTTCACCGCCACGGTGGGAAACAAGGGCGAACTCCTGGCCGAGGACGTCAGCATCACCCTGTTCGTGGACGAGAGGGAGGTTGACACAAGGAGGCTTCCGAGGATCGTCGTCGGAGACAAGAAGCTCGTCACCTTCGTATGGCCTGTGAGCGAAGGGAATCACAAGGTCAAGGTTGCGGTGGATCCCGAGAACGTGATAGCGGAAACCGATGAGACCAACAACTACAAGTACATGGAGAAGAACCTGAACGTGGAGAGCGATGAATCGTTCATCTCCCTCAGTGGCGAATCCGGATCATGGGCGATGCTGGCGTTCATCCTCGTGGGGCTTGCGGGCTCCGCGATAGCCTATGCGATATATCACTTCAAGAACAGGTATTGAGGGAGCGTCGCCGGGTAACGATACCGGTCCTTATCGGGGGGCCGGTATCCCTCTTTTCTTTTCGTTGTAATATATATAACTGAAGTTTTGCGTTTTCGAGCGATTCGATACAACCCATGATATAGAAGGGAGTAGAGGGCGAGCGAACGACAGTCAACGCTCGCCCTCGCTAGAGTCCTATAAAATGAAGATGAAAACAAAGGGTCGGCAAGCCGACCCATGGGGCCGGGAAACCGGCCCCCACATATTGTCGTGCATTCCATTTTTCTGTTGCGGGCTCGCGTGCGCGTACACCACCCCTTTTCCCCTCCCCCGCTATCGAGCCCGCGCTATGGTTTATCGAATGGTTGTATCGGATTTGATGGGTCATCTCATCGTTCCAAAATGTCCAAAACGCAAAACATCAGTTTATAATTGAAGGAATTCTATACGGGGAGAAATATATAAATATCTGGTTATTGTTGGATTTATCCTCATGGATAACCTGGATGTGCTGGAGATCCTGCTCATTATAGCCGTGTTCGTTTTCGGTCTGGTAGTCGGTCTTCTCATCAACAATCTCCGAAAGAACCGATTCCGTCGCTTCCCCCCCGAGGCGCTGTCCGCCGTGAAGAGATATCCCACCTACACTCCACCTAAACGCCGTCCTTCCTACTCGGATCTATTCCCACCGGTGGAGGAGATAGTGTCCCCCGCCATTCTGTTCGACGAGAGTGAACTGAAGGAGGAGACGAGATCCACGGGAGGTGCATGGGTATGCCCGAAATGCGGGGCCGCGGATGCTTCTCTCATACACAGAAAAGGATGTAACAAGTGTTACGACGGCTGAACTTCACGTCCTTTCCCATGGATTTATATTCGGTCCGATCCATATTTTTCATATATCTATATATTTATTATGCTGGAAAATAGGGGTCTATATTGTACTTCGAGCAAGTATATAAGCCAGTACATCATAACATGTATCTGAAATGACCCGAAATTTCAAACATATTCCCGGGATCCTGATCGTACTGTACAGCGGTATAAACGACCGGATGAAGGGGCTTCGACGGAAACCGGACGAAGACCCAAATCGACCTCTTTCAAGGATCAAGAAAATACTTACGCTCCTCGCAGCATTGTACCTCTTCTTCCTGGCCATCAGCATGATGGGTAGTGCTTTCAAGAACATGGGGTCCGGCACATCGGAACAATTGATACAACTCGTGTCCAATCCGATCGCCGGTCTTTTTATCGGCATACTTGCCACCTCCATCGTCCAGAGCTCCTCGTCGACAACGTCCATTGCCGTGATTGCCGTGGGAAGCGGGAAACTGCCCTTGCATCTGGCGATCCCCATAATAATCGGTGCAAACATTGGTACATCCGTTACCGCCACTCTCGTTTCCCTTGCGCATATGTCAAGGAGAAGAGAATTCCGCAGGGCATTCTCCGGTGCCACCGTGCATGATCTTTTCAATATCATGGCCGCATCTCTTTTTCTCCCCCTGGAGATCATTACCCGCAGCGTGTTTGGGAAAGGATACCTTGAAAAGATTTCCCTCCTCATGGCCGATAGATGTACCAGCGCGGAAGGCATGACATTCTTGAGTCCGATCAAGGTGATCACTGAACCCATCATCAAACGGGCCTTCTCCATTACCGATGCCAGCTGGATCTGGGCCATCATATCATTGCTCCTGATGTTCGTGGCGCTCAAGGTGATGACCTCGATCATCAAAAGCATGATGGAAACAAAGGTTCAGATGGTCATCGACAGATATTTCTTTCGAACCGCAATAATAAGTTTCATCTTTGGTCTGGTTTTCACGGCCACGATCCAATCCAGCTCAGTAACGACGTCCATGGCTATCCCGTTCGTTGGCAGCGGGATGATCACGATCGAACAGTTATTTCCATTCACGCTGGGGGCGAATATCGGGACCACCATTACAGCCATACTCTCGTCGATGGTTACGGGATCCACCGAGGCGGTGGCTCTGGCCTTTGCTCATCTGATCTTCAACGTCAGCGCAGTGGTAGTGTTCTATCCCCTGCGAAAGATACCCATATCCCTGGCAAAGAGGCTCGGAGATATCGTGATGGAGCGGAGATACCTTTCAATATTGATCATATTGGTTTTCTTCTTCTTGATACCGATCATAGCAGTGGTGATATCACGATTTACGGGCTGAGCTCATTTATATTGGAAACGATTGATAAAGGAGAAAGACCATTGATCATATCATCGGGGGTGAAGAGATGAAATTCGCAAACCTGTTCAGTGCATTGTCGGGAACGTCCCTTCTGGAAAAAACCTACACCCGGGTAGAAGAGATACACGGTTCCACGCGACAAATGTTCGAAAGCTCCTTCCAATGTGTCATGGATAGCAGCATCTCCTGCGATGTATCGGTCATCAGAAAGGACAAGGACATCAACAGGGAGATCATTGAGATCAGAAGGCATCTCTTCAACTATACTGCCTCGTCATCCGATCCGAACCTTTCCACGGTGTTGTCCCTGACAAGTATCGTTATCGACTACGAAAGGATAGGGGACTACTCGAAGAACATCGCCCAGCTCCCATCGGTTGTGCAGGGAAGGCTCACGAACGCCAATTATACCAAGCTGATTGAGGAGATGTATGAAATGCTCATCACTCTATTCGGCATAACGAGAAAAGCCTTTTCCCTGGAGAACGAGGAGGAAGCAAAGGAAGGTGTGAGGATCCATGAGAAGGTGAAGAGACTTCATCTGCGGATTTTACAGGAGATCGACATGGACAAGGAAGTGACCCGACAGGAGGCTATAATATTTGCTCTCCTGGCCAATTTCCTCAGGCGCATCAACGCCCACCTGTCGAACATATGTACTGCGATATACCAACCCTTTCCGAAGATCGGTTTCGCCTGACGTTATTCAGTTTTAAGAGGATCACTTGTCTTCCTCGCCGTTATGCCAGGGATCGAAATCATTGGCGCCGGCCCTGGGTTGGGGCATCCGGAAAGCCGGATCTCCAAGAAGACAGAAGAAGGTGACCTCCCTCCAGTCGACGCTGTCCCCCCCATGCACCAGGGGGCTGACGCGATAGTCCTTGTTCGGATTGTTCATGTACCTGTTCTCGGCCCACTGCAGCATCTTTCCAAGGCTTCCGTGCTCCTCCTCGTGGTCAAGAAGGCCGTCTGCGAGAAAGGCGTACCAGGCATTGTTCTTGTCCCAGTGATAGTTACCGGTGACCGGGCCCTGGAACTGCAGCACGTCCTGCCCCAGATTGGAATAGCTGACCTCCGTCGCCCCGAACAGTCCGATGGCCCCGCCGTACATGTAATTGATAGAGAAGAACTCCTTCATGTCGATGGGGCCGTCACTGTCGTAACCGTGCGCCTTCGCGTTCAGGCAGGAGATGAAAGCCCCTATCTGCGGAGGCAGCTGATAATGGTGGACCGAATCGACGTCATATACCGAAGATGAGAGGTCGGGATCCTCCACGTAGCCTTCCAGCCTGCCCTTGTCGTATGTCTCGTCGGGCTCATAGACGTACATTGTGGCGTGATGAGAGCCATGTCCCCTGTAGAATACGACGCCGCTTGATTCCATGATAGGCTGGAAGTCTATCTCCTTTCCCGTCATGACGTCCCTGTAACCCTCGTTGCCGGTGGTCCGCATGTAATCCCAGGAGAATCCCTCGTCCTCCAGATCGTCCTTCATGTACCAGCCGGGACTCATCTGCAGTCGCTGGTCCGCCACCTCGAAGCCGTTCCATACGGAACCGTGCTGGCGCCATCGGACCTTTTCCGCACCTCCGGCCGACTTCAGCACCTCTATCTCATCGTCCACCAGGTCATAGCCAAGGGTCCGCACCATCTGATTTGATGCACCCTGAACGTTGAAATTGATGATCCTGCCCACGGCTGCGTCCATGGAATATGGATCGTCGTCCAGAAATCCGTAGATAATGTCGCTGGAAACGTTGCCTCCGCCGGAATAGTCCGCCACGAAGAAGTGGGGCACCGCAGCCACCGAACCCACCAGTGCGACATACTCCACGGGACCGAAACGGAAATCGAGCTCCTTGATCTTGCCAAGGGCACCTATCTGCCAGTCGTTCCAGTGGGCTTCCCCGGAATCCTCCGGATACAGGTCGCCTACCGGTTCTCCAGATGGGATGACGTCGGTGATAACATAGGCCTCGTGACGTGCCGCCAGCTGAGACGACATGAGCGATAGCGACCGGATGTTGAAAGGATCCAGGAATTCGCCGTATATGCCGTCCCGATAATCCCGCGGGTTCGTCAATATCACGTATTCCGCATTCCTGCCGCTCCCAAGGAGGCGCCAGTAGCATTCCTCCTGGGTGGAGAAGGTCGCATCCCCCATGACCATGAGCTTGTTCTCCCTGGAGCACACGGACGAGGCCCACAGTGCCTCCCTGTAGGAGGAAACGCTAATCCGGCCGTCGAATCCCAGAAAGGACGAGACCACGTCCGGGTCCATATCGTATGCGGTCACGTTCTCGACCTGACGGGACACGTTGTGCATCACCGAGGAATCGTTGGAGAACAGGAGGACCGGCCAATCGCCCATGGCCGAGTTCCGCAGGGTCCACAGCTGATGCCCGTCCAGCGCACCGTCCTCCAGGACGAAGAGGGGATTGTATCCGTTGTGGCAGGATAGACTCGAGAGGGTTGCCGCGAATGTGTGCTCCCATTCGTCGCGGGGCTCATCGATGAGCATCACGAAATTGTCCGGAAGCTCCCTTCTTATCCTCTCGGCTGCAGCCTCATCCGACGCCATCTGTTTCCTGGAGGAGTAATATGCCAGCGTGAAAAAGGCCCCGGCAAGGAGTATACCTATCGTTCCTAGAACGAGAGCCTTCTGTACGGGAGGGACTTCCTCATTTTCCGACATATATCACACGGCGATCGGAAATGAGGTTAATGAAATATAACGATTTTCCGTAATTTTCCAGAGATGCAAGAAACCGAGGGAGCGAAGCGAGAGCATCGCTAAAGCAAAAACAGAGATAATAAGGATAGATGAATAGCAAGTATTATAACCATTAAGGGTATTCGCTATTGAGACTTGCCTATATTTTTAAATAATGAGGATAATAGGTGGTAGAAAATGGACCCTATCATCAAAGCTGCAGCCTTCGCCGATGAAGTGGCGGAAGCTTTGGGAAAGAATCACATATGCACGGCGGTATACGGCCCCCCCGTTGTCGGGAATTACGTGGAGGGGAAGACCAAGGTACCCATATTCATAGCTCTCAACCACTATGATCCGGATACTATACAGGCCTTGGCCGATATTGTCCAGAAATGGAAACACGAGGGCATCGGAGGACCTCAGGTCGTGGAGCTCGTGGATCTGGAGGGAATGTCCGACAGTGTACCGGACGAGCTTATCGAGGTGACCATGAACTACAAGATAGTCCGTGGAAACGACATCCTTCGGATATTACCGGACATGGACTACGAGCACGCCAGAGCACAGGCGGAACTGGCGGTAAGAAGATACGTTCTGATCCTTCGAAGCCAGCTGCTTCATTCGCTGGGCGACCCGGAGGACCTGGAGGGATTCCTCACTTCTCTGGCTTTCTACTGCCAGCTCGGAATGCAGCTGTACTACCGGGTACTGGGAAAACAGTTCGAATCACCCGATGAGCTGCAGGAGCAGTTCTACAGGGATTTCCCCGCAGCCAGGGACGATTTCGAGATGCTCATCAACTACAGCTACGGGGATGCCAGCCAGCTCACAAAGGAGCCCATCGAACTCATCGCCGCCAGCCTCGACTCCATCCTTCAGCCAATTCTGCGTACCATCGACGAGCTGGGAGACTGAGCAACTCTCAATCTGACATAACCGTTGAGACCAGGTAAAGCGGGCCTGATAGCCAGGGTGGGGTATCGGGGGGTAAAGGGCGCATGCAGGCCCGCCACCAACAATAAAAAACGAGTTTTCACAAGGTAGAACGATGGCAACCCCTCGTGGTCGGCGGACGCCGACCCCATATCATTTTATTATTTTAGAACTCTGCGAGGACGAGCGTTTGCTATCGCTCGCTCGTCCTCGAAAAAAAACACAACAACTGCTTTTTCCCCTCAGTAACCGCCGTACTGGGGAAGGATGCTGCCGCATCTCATGCACTGCATCTGCCCCATCTGGTTCATCTGGCATATGCCGCCGCAGGATGGACAGAGAGCGGGCTGACCCCCGCCCTGCGGAGGATAACCTCCCTGTTGCGGCCATCCGGGAGCACCCGAAGGGGGGGCTGCCGATGGCGGGGGCCCGGACGCGGGGGGAGCTCCTCCACCGCCCACCGAGAAGCCGGATGAGGCGGCGCTGGGCTTTGCTATGGTGTACTCGCGGTATCCGTCTCCTTTCTTCTTTCGCCGGAGGATCGCGACGATCACGAAGATGACCACGATAAGCACCACCACGCTGCCGAGGACGATAAGGAGGATCATCATCATGTTATCGTCACCACCATTTCCGTTTGAAATGATGTCTGGTGGTACCTCCGGCTCCGGGAACCAATCCTTAGGATAGGTCGCAGACTTTGTCCCCTCGGGTCCCCCGGTGCCCATGGAGTCCCTGGCATATATCTTCACGGTCTCCGCCGCCTCGGTCTTGCTGGAGGTATAGAGCGCCACCGCTAATATATCGAAGATGTCGGCATCCCCGCCCTCTTCATCCACCTCCTCGATGAGGGTGGTAAGCTGATGCATCGGTACTGTGATAGTGAGGGTAGTGCCATCCTCCTCATCTATCTCTCCTGTAAGTCCATCTAGTTCGACCACCTCACCGTTTTTGTCCCTTGCCGTCATGACGCCGTTATAGTATGTCAGATTGTAGAAATATGTGATGTCCTCCGCATTTCCATTGACATCCAACGCCGGCTCGGCGTAACCCCTGCCAACTATGTAGAACGAGTAGAATATCCTCTCCGTTTTCGTGGCCTCCTGCATTATCAGTCCCTTGGTGATGAGTTTCATTATTAGGACGTTGTCATCGTTCTCGGTGGATATCCTGACCAGATTCACTGTATCGTAGGAGTTCTGGCTGTAGGCGCTGACCTCAATTGTTGGTTTGGCAGCACCTCTCTTCGTGCGGATAAATACGTCGTTTGTAAGGTCCTTGTTCTCTTTGGCCTTTGGGTCCCTTACGATATCCCCCTCTGCATCTATCATTTCCTCGGGCCATTCCGGCGGCTCCGGCACCACATCCACCACCACCTGGGTGAAGTTGTATGCCCTGTCCGCCGACTCGGGATTGTCCCAGACGTTCAGAGTGATGGTGTACTCACCCTCCTTGGGGTACTTCATCAGCCACATCTTGTTGCTGGCATCGGTATCGTTGGTGAAGTTGCCGTCCATGTTCTTGTCTATATTATCATAGAAGTCCCAGCTGTAGGTCAGGTGATCCACCTCGGAGCCGTCTATGATACCGTTGCCGTCCAGATCGTCGTCCGGGTCGTATGAGCCCTCGGCGTTGAAGGTGATCTTCTTGTCCACGAAGGCCTCTCCATCAACGTCGATGGTTATCTTGACCACGGGTATGTAGTTGACGTAAAGCGTGAACTCGGCGGAATCGCTGGCTCCGAACGGGTCCTCCACGGTCAGGGTAACGGTGAAAGTACCCCCGGTCTTGAATGTTCTCAATACCGTCTGGCCGGTGGCATCCTTGTCGTTGGCGGGATCCCCGTCCCTGTCCCTGTCGACGCTATCGTCGAAATCCCAGTAATACAGGAGATTGTTATCCTCGGTCTCGTCGATCCTGTCGTTCCCGTTGGTATCGTCGTCCGGGTCGAAGGATTCGGTGTTCGTGAAGCTGACCTTGACGCTGCCATCCAGGGGAAGGTTCGCATAGACGTCCTCATCGGCATACGCCTCGGGAGCGCGGTTCTCCCGGAACTCCAGTTCATATGTTCCGCTCCCCGTCTTCGGCCTGACCACGATGTAATGCCTTCCATTGTACGACGCTGTGATGGTAAGGCGCTTCTCATCCTCGGAACCGGATGTGCTTGCCACGAGGGTATCCTCGGTCAGTTTTCCGGGAACTCCCAGTACATCCCTATCACGGTAGACGTACATCTGGAAGTTCGTCTGCTCAGAATGGTCGAGGAAGAACACGTATGTCTTTCCGAGGGTGAGGTCTGCATAGAAGGCATCCACCGCGTCGGGCGCCACGATGGTCTCGGGCTTGGGCATGTTCTTGATGAGCGGGGATACGGGCTCCACCAGGGCGTCCATCTTCCACTCCAGTCCGTCTATGTTGGGGGACGAGGGCTTTGACGGGTCGTCGGTCGCCCAGTCACCGGTGCCGGGGTCCCAGTAATACGAGTGGGCCCCGTCGTCCTCGGTATGCTGAAGGGTGAGATGATCGGCGCGCAGGGGCCTCATCTGTATGTTGTAATCCGTGTCCACGATAAGATATTCTTCCTCCGTGAATAGGAACTGCTGGGTCTTCTCGTTGCCGTATCTGAATCCCGTTATCTGATGCTCGATCATGGCGTCCTGGTCCTCTCCCAGCGAGCCTCGCTGCGCCACGACCTTGGCCTTGTATCCGGGCGCCTCGCTTAGATTGAACATCATCTGAACGCCCACAACGATGTACGGATTGTGATATGGATTCTCGATGTTGAGCCCGGCCTTCCTGTAGCTCTGAGGGCTCATGTACCACATATCGACACCGCCGTTTGGGTTGCCCGTAAGGTTCGGGTCCGCCGAGGCACTGGTGGCACTGGCCCCGTACGATACAGCGACCAACAAGATGACCGTTATAAAGGTGAATGATCCCAGAAAGTTTAACCAGAACGAAGAGTTTCTATACATGACATATCCCCACTGAATATCGATTTGCTCGGTATATTAGTTTTGTGATTTGATATTTTCCGCCATTACCATGATTTCAGAATGGCCAGGTTTGGCTTCTCATTCGTATAATTATTAATTATAAATTTCTTTTGATTTAAATATTAATATTGGACTACGACACCGATACTGACGGAAAATCAAGGAAAACCAGCCCTCCCGAACTGTAAATGCAACTGTTGCCAAGAGCATCTTCCAGGTATTATGGGAAGAAGGCCCCCGGATCGTGTGAGGGCCATATCCAAGGTGTCTATTCCGCTTCATCCCATCAGGTAGTTATCCGCATAGAGCTTCTGATTGAGAAGTATCTCCGAGGTCTTCATCACGTTCATCAGGGCCTCGTCCTCGGGATCCATGATGGCTGCGGTGAGACCATGGGACATCAGCATGGCGAGATAGGTCCGGTTGATGAGGGACCTCTCCTTGGTATTGTTCGATACGTTGCTGAGGCCCACGACGGTATTGGGTGCGGGGTCGCAGAGCATCTGGAACATGTCCATCGCCTTGAAGAGATTGACACATTGCAGCTGGGAAGCACTCACCGGAATGGCCAGGGGATCGATGTATATCTTCTCCGTACCAATGCCGTGCATCATGGCATTGGAGAGCATTATCATGGCCAGCTCGGCCCTCTTGTCCGGTTCGGAGGGAATGCCTTCCTTGTCGAGGGTGAGACAGATGATATCGGCGTTGAATTCCTTGGCAAGCGGAAACAGGGCATCCATCTTCTCCTGCTCTGCGGTGGTCGAATTGATCATGAGGGGATTCTTGCTGGCCCGCAGCCCCACCTCTATCACGTCCACCTTCGGTGAATCGATGGCCAGCTGGACATCGGTGACCTCCTGTACCGTCTCCACGAGCCATTTCATGACCTCGTCCGCATTCTTTCTGCCGGGGCCGGTATTGATATCCAGCACGTCCGCTCCCTTGGCAACATGCTTCTTCGCGAGTTCGTGGATTATCTCCTTGTTCCCCTGGTCGATGGCGCGGGAAACATCATTGAACTGTCCGTTTATACGCTCACTGATTATCTTCATGATATGCACCCGCTGCCGTATCAGCCAACTATAATTTAAATTATTCGCTGCAGTAACACGGTATACGAAAAGGGCCTTCCATTGATGTACAATTATCACCATGAATGACCACGATGTTCTATCGGGGCAGTTTTCTTGCGAACAGCAGGAAACCGGTATGTGCCAGCATGTTCGAAGCGGGTCGGATCGCCCCTCGAGAGGTGGTGATCTCACGTACCGATATCTCCCTTGCACGAGGTTGTGAAAAAGAGCTATTGCCCAATCCATCCAGCGACCTTTCAAGCTGGTTGTAGGTTGGAACGAAGAAAGCTATCTTTCCTCCTGGACGTACCGCCCCATCCAGCTTTTCTATCATCTTCCAGGGCTCAGGCACATCAACCACGGCACAGTCGAAACTATCATCAGCCTCGTCTAGTTCCTCCCCGTTCTTCACCAAGAGCTTCCATCTGCCATGAAGCCCCGCCGCCTCTATGTTCCTTCTTGCGGTATCTGCGAAATCCCGTCGCAGCTCGTAGGAAACCAACTCGCCCTCCTCTCCTACGAACCACAGAAGGACCGAGCTCATGAAACCGGAGCCGACCCCGATCTCCAGAACCCTGCTGCCGCAGCGAATGCCGAGCTCCACCACGACGTCCTGGGCATCCTTCAATGTGATGACCTGGGCCCCCCTCCGAAAGGCGATGTGAAAAAGGGGTAGATCGGGTCTAAGGAGGATGAACTTGTGGGGGCCTATCTTCATCTCGCATCCGTATTCCCTGCCTATAAGGGTTCGAGGATCGAAGACCCCGAGTCCGTCCACCTTTCCGAGACCAGGCAGGGCTTTGACGAGAACGCACTTGCCCTTTGAGACGAGAGCAACTATTTCCTCCGTTTGAATGAGATTTCCATTCTCCAAGGCCGCATCCGCGAAGCCTCCGACCGACATTATTCCGTCCCCTCGCCGAAGTCGATGATCTCATAGCTGGGTGAGCCTTCCGTCAACACTTCCACACTCTCGGGCTCCGTCATTCCTCCGTTCTCATCCATCTCTCTTTTCCTTTCGGCCTCATCCAATTTTCTGCCCAGGAACCTGTTGAGCAATATGGATATGATCAGTGCAACGGCCCATTCCAGAAGTAGAATAATGACTGCCCAGGAACCCTCGTGCCACCACTCATGTGAACTGTCGGTCCAGGTCTGATAGAAGTACCAACCGAAGAGGGCGACGAACTGAATTGGGAACAGGTATTTGATCACGATGTCCCACCATCGCCCCACTCTCAGATCGTTCCACCGCGTGTTCACGAGCTCCCGGCGGAATCTCGATGTTCCGTATTTCCATATGGAGAAGGCCACGAAGAAACCGCTCACGATGAGGCCGATGCCCCATACGAGGTCCTGGTTGTCCAGGAACGCCGTCACCGGAGCTCCGTTCATGTCAAGAATGATCACCGCCGATGGAAGTCCAAGGAGGAACGTGCCCAGTGTGACTATCCCGATGGACCTCCTTCTCGACCAACCGAAATCCATGAAGTTCCTGGTGGTGATCTCGAGTCCCGATATGAGGGACGTCAGAGCGGCGAAGGACATGGCCAGGAAGAATATGGGAGCTATAAGCCGACCCAGGGGCATTTTCATAAAGAGGTCCGTCAGATATATGAACGTCAGGGCTGTGCCGCCCTCCTGGATATAACCGGTGGCCTGATCGTAGGTCTGGGCGGAGGCGAACACCGTGCATATCACGGCCATGCCTGCGACAAGGGCGATGGCGGTGTCCCCGAAACCCGTAAGGAAGCTGTTGAGGGCAATGTCTTCCTTCTTGGACATGTATACCGCATATGTGATACCCATACCCATTCCCGCCGAGCAGGACCAGGCGCTCTGCGCCAGTGCCCTTATCCACGTCTCACCCCGGAGAAAGGCGCTGCCGTCGGGCATGAACATGAACCTCAATCCCGCCCAGGCTCCCGGCTGGAACCAGGACCATACCATGGCAATTACGAGAAGCAGGAAGAGCGCGGGGATCATGATCTTGGAGGCCTTTTCGATCCCTTTTGCGACACCGTAATACACTATTATGAATCCCGCCGCCAGGGATATGACCTGAAACAGGACCACGATATGCCAGGAAGATATGAAATCATGCCATAGGCCAAACGTGTCTCCCGACAATCCCCCCGTGAGCGATTTCCAGAAATAATGCACCGTCCAGCCCATTACCACTGCGTAATAGAAATTGATGGCCGCAGAGACGATCATCATCCAGACGCCCATCCAGACGTAGTTCCTGCCCAGCATCTTCCTGAAGGCCCCAACAGTGCCCATCCGCATCTTCTTTCCTATGGCGAACTCGGCGATGAGAAGGGGGATGGACCAGGAAAAGAGAAAGAGTATGTAGATGATGATGAAGGTGGCGCCGCCGTTGGAGGCGACCTCCTTGGGAAATCTCCAGATGTTCCCCGTCCCCACCGCCGCACCCAGCGCTGCCAGCACCAATCCCCACCGTGACGAGAATTGATCCTTTTCCCCCTTTGCTGCCATACACCGTCTCCTTGAATGATCATTCTCGTCAATTTACAGTTACCATCTAACCCTGTGAAGCACCCTTGACCCTCTCGATCCGGTACGCCTTCATGATGAGGCCGATGAAACCGCCCCACACGATGGTCAGGATTATCATCATCATCATGACCATGATGACGCTTTCAAGGGAGGATAATCCCCTTTCTTTCCGCACCGTCAATATCATGGGATCGTAACTGCCGTATTCGGGCGCCCTCACGGATATCCCGCCGACGTCCCTGGCGCTCACGTAATACCGAAGGACCGAATCGGGAGCGATCTCCCTGAGCGTTGCCGTGTAATAACCCGAGGAGAGATCGACTTCCATGGGCATGTGATGATAATACTCACCATCATAGCTGTAATGGAGTGTAAGGGTCGTGGGGATCATCTTCTCGGGATGCCTGACCGCCACCTTCACGGTGTAGGCCTCATCGGCACCGATAACCGTCTCCGGCTCAACGATCTCAAGGCCCAACACAGACTGTTCCATGTTGAGATAGTACTGCTTGGCCACGTCCATCTTGTCGGCTTCACTGGCAAGGTACAGATTGGGGCCCAGGACCTTCCTGCAAATTGGTATGATGTGCTCCGTCTTGGGATGGAAACCTCCGTCGGGACCCTCCAGTTCGATGGTGAAGGCAAGCACGTTTCCGGTTCCGTACAACCAGTCCTCGCTGTCACCCGATGTCGGGTAGAGGTCCACCGCCCTCCTTCCCTCGTACCCCGTCATTTCGGCCATTCTGCCACCCACTTCCTCGAAGAGCGGGGTATGCGGGGCATCGTTCCGTGAATACCCCCAGGGCCAGAGAACGAGGCTTCCGGTACTGTGATAGGAAAGGGATGTGGAGAAGGGCATATTTCCCGTATCGGGTTGGTCATCGTAGGTTTTCACGAGCGATCGGATCGCCTGGGTCTCCGGCTCCGAGAAACCCCCGTCCCTGTCCTCGTCGAATCTGTCATCACCGTCGTTGTCCAGGCCGTCGACCGGATCCTCATCTATCTTCGGTACTATCCCCACCGGACCGAAATCACCGTCCTGATTGGTTAGGTCCAGGGGACCCCGGTACAGGTCGGAGGTAGGCAATGTCGAATCCTGTGTCACCAACACTCCGTCACGGTTGACCACGCCTTTGCTGTTCGCCCACCACATGAAAGGATAGTTCCGATTGAGGTCCACTCCGTCGGAATCCGGGTCGAATTGGTCGTTCCGGTTGTTATCCCTTATATTCTTCCTCCATCCACCCCCACGACCTGGCTCGGAAATGGTATGATCGTATGCCACTCCATCCGGGTTCAACATGGGGACGATCCATATCTCGCGATTATCCAGAAGGAAGTTCACCCTCCCCTCCGATGGGTCCTCGTCGATTCTTCCGTCATTATCGTTGTCCACACCATCGAGGACGTCCTCGTTGATGAGACCGTCGCCGTCGTCGTCAGTATTTTCCCTCCCGTAATTATAGGCGAGATAATAGAGGGTATAGAGGCAGACCTCGTAACTCATCCATTCCCGGCCGTGATGAGCTCCGATCAGGAGTATGTTGGGCCTGTCCGGATCATCGTGATATTCCGTTTCCCTGTCAACTCCCTTGGTGACCTTTGCCGCCCAGACAGCCCTGCCGCCGTAGGTACGGCCCAATTTGCTCTTCTCGGTCAGATCGTAGAGACGGATGATGTCGGGAAAGAATCCTTCGAGAGATCGAAGCTCCTCGACCATGCTCTCGTACGTATGATACTCCTGGAACCGGGGATCGAAGGCGGAGAAAGGTGTGGACTTGTTCTCTTGATCGTCCCCCTCGAACTCGGACAAGGATTGCCCGGCCCCGTGGATCCCGGGATCGGACATGGAATCATCGACAACTGGGAAACCTGCGGCCAGGACGGGTACCAGATTTACCCCGAGCAGAATTGCGGCGACCACGGATGTGAAGAACCTATACCTCATATCAGCTGCCTTATTGTTATAATGAGATAATAAATATTTTGGCCCATTAGGTGAGAAACCAAAGGTTCCTTTGAGTGGTACGATTCCGTTGAATTCTATCAAGAAGAATGATCCGGGAATACTTCTACCTTCAATGTTGAGGCGCATTATCCCATTGCCGCCTTCATCGGGGCGGCCTTCGGTCCGAAAATTTTACATTTCTAAGTATCTCATACAATGTGTATGTGTCCATTATACTTGGACTTGCTTCCCCATGGGCAACTTTCTGAAAAAGGTTTATATAGAACTCAACTAATATGAGATGTTCGTACACAGTGTGTACAGGAGGACAAAAACATGAAGCGAATGAAAAACAACGACGAGGCGGTATCTCCCGTCATCGCCATCATCCTGATGGTGGCAATCACGGTGGTACTCGCTGGGGTGCTGTATATGTGGGTTATATCCCTGGCCGATACTGAAGGAGATGTCAGTATCATGAAGTTCACGGTCGAGGATGGAACCAACGAGGACGCCAACGTGGGATGCTTCTTCCGGATACGAGCCGAGAAGGGCGTGGACATCAACCCGAAGACCCATACTTTCTGGGTAGCGGAAGAGGGACGATCCCCCGTAAAACTGGACTCCAAGTTCAGGGACTACTCCCAGGACGCAATGAAGAGGCCCGAGGGAGGCGACAGGAACGCATCCTATCGATATGACAGCGCCATCAAGGCGGGTCGATGGCCCGATATGCCCGTGGAGGAGGATCGCGAGAGGTGGAATGACGGAGAATATCTCGCCTTCGATATGCCTCTGGAGGGGACTGGTATAAGCATCGTTAGTGGGAATAACTACGAGGTTACAATAAAAAGCCCCAATAACGACATAGTTGCCAGAGAATCTTTCAAATACCAAGCCCCATGGTAGGTGTCTCTTACCGGACATCACCATTTTTCCTTTTTTTTTTATTTTTTTCCTTTTTTCCTGTATCCTTTTTCTCTGCCCTTTTAATCAGTCCGTATCTTTCTTTGGATAATGTTTTTGTACCACCGCACCAATTCAAGCCTGGTGTTTTCCATGAGAGAAAGGAACAACCTGGTTCTTCTTGCGGTTATGATCGCATCCTCGTTACTCATCCTGACCCCTTTTTACCTCGCAAACGCTAATCGATCCGTCATCGTTCCCACTGATGTTCCCATGAAGGACGATCAATCCGGGAAACCAATGTCCGGCGATGGGAGCTCCATGGGAGAAATTACCCGCTCTCGAGATAACGAACAGGTTTCTTTCACCAACGTTTCGCCAGAGGTCGGCCTTGCGGGCATAATTGGGGACAATCTTGCCTGGGGGGATTACAACAATGACGGCTTTATAGACCTTCTGGTTCGAGGCAATACAACATCGGGAACCCTGCTGTTCGAGAACAGGGGGGCCCCGAATTTCGATTTCATCGACGTTACACAGAGCAAGGGCATCGATTGCAGGGGTTACGGCATTTGGGGGGATTATGATAACGACGGAAACCTCGATTTCTTCTGCGCCGCAAGGGAGGATTCCCTGTGGCACAACGAGGGGCCCCCGGATTACCGATTCTCCAACGCCACCTCGGAGGAGATGTACTTCAAGGACAACTGCCCATCGGAAGCCGCTGCCTGGGTGGACTATGATAACGACGGTTTCCTGGATATTTTCTGCACGGCCTGGCAGAAGGAGGATTGGCAGGATTACAATTGGCCGAATTGGGGCGGTGTGGACCATCTGTGGCACAACGAGGGCGATGGAACCTTCACCGATGCAACCGTGGCAGCCGGGGTATTCCGGGACAATCCCGCCCATGCCGCAATGTCCATAGCTGTATGCGATTACAACGACGACGGGTGGCAGGACATCTACGTCGGAAACTATCATCTCTGCCCGAATTACCTGTGGGAGAACCAGGGGGACGGCACCTTTGTCGACAAGGCCGGACCGGAATGGGCCGATGTCGACGGCGATGCGGACTATTACCAGGGCTCGGGGCCCTATTACGGGCACAGTGCGGGATGCGCATGGGGTGACTTCGACAACGATCTCGACATGGACCTCTGGGTGAGCAATCTGGCACACAAGGATGACGAACGGTCGGGGATGAACCGGGGAGCGTTCTGCGACGACGCCCAGCTTCTGGATTCATCAGGGTGGCCCGATTACCATTTCCAGGACATCAGGAGCGAAGTGGGAATCCCCGTCACACCCTCGGGAACCATCATATACGATAACGAGGGTCAGGGCTACTGGAAGGACGAGGATTATTTCGGATGCGCATGGGGAGATTACGATAACGACGGCGACCTGGACCTTTGGATACCCCAGGTGAAGACCTACTCCTTCTGGGATTGGTGCTACCTGTGGCGCAACGACGGCGACCGGACCTTCACCGACCAGGCCGAGACGCTGGGGATACGCGTATGGTCCAATACCGGTGCTGCCTGGGGCGATTACGATAACGACGGCGATCTGGACCTCATTACGGAAGGCACCTACCCGTTCAAGGGGGCAAGGGAGCTGCATCTTTTCAGGAACGACGGGAATTCCAACCACTGGCTGCAGCTGGAGCTCGAGGGGACCGATGCAAATCGAATGGCCATCGGGGCCAGGGTGATACTCGAGTCGAATGGAACCTTCATGTCAAGAATCATCGGCGGCGATAGCGGCGGTCACGGATTCCAGAACTCCCCCGTGGTCCATTTCGGCCTGGAAGGTGCGGATTCCGCAGACCGGATAGAGATAAGATGGCCCGATCGGACCAGGACCGAGCTGTTCCACGTGGAAGCAGACCGGAGATTACATATCACACAGTCCGAGAGCATCTACATCGAATCCGTTGTCACCAGTCCGAGCGAGCTGCTTGAGGACGACGTGATAGGATTGACCATTACGGTATCGGAGCCCCTATCGCCCGACCATCGGGTGGAATGGGACCTTGATCATGACGGGATATTCGAGCAGGAAACTATCCCCCCGGGAGGCCGGGAAGTGGTGAGCCCTCCGTTCTCATTCGTGGATAACGGCGACTATAACATATCATACCGCATATTCAATGAAGAAGATCATACGGGGATCAGCGGAACAGTGAACCTCACGATAATGAACAGAGCTCCGGTGGCCGTGGTCGGCAATGATATTGCCGCTGCCGAGGATTCCGTGGTCATCTTCGATGCCGGCGGTAGCTACGATACTCCTTCGGATATGGGGCGGGGTCTCGAGTACAGGTGGGACCTCGGGGACGGAGAGAGCGTGGATTGGAGCAACAGCAACCGCACGAATCACGTGTATCCGCTCATGGGGAACTACACGATCCGATTGGAGGTCAGGGATGACGACGGTGCTGTATCCGCCGATGAGCTCACTTTGACCGTCCTCAACGTTCCTCCCGAGGCAACAGTACCCCGCCATCTGGAGGGTTACGAGGACGAGCCGATCGAGTTCTCGGGTTCGGGTGAGGATACGGTGAACGACACGTCGGGCCTTTCGTATTTCTGGGATTTCGGGGACGGGAACCACTCACTTCCCGGCATTATGGGGGATGCCATGCATACATACGAGAGAAGCGGTAACTATTCGGCGGTACTCAACGTGCTGGACGAGGACGGCGGCAAGGGAGCTGCCAACGTTACGGTATGGGTGCGAAACGTTGCCCCGGAGATAACGCTGGTATCCGACATTTCCGTTGCCGATGAGGACCTCTCCGTCGCCTTCGAGATGTACGGCGATGATACCGATTCCGATCTTGCCTACCTCGAGTACCGGCTGGATTTCGGTGACGGGACCCTGAGCAACTGGTCATCGGAAACATCTCACAGCCATTCGTTCAACACCTCCGGCGAGCACGTTATCAGAGGCTGGATCCGGGACGACGATGGCGATACCGCCTACCACGACGTGAGGGTGGAGGTGTTCAACGTGCAGCCCAGGGCAGACTTCAAGGTACTGAAGGAGGGGCGGTACGTGTACGAAGGCCAGCAGGTGACCCTGGATGCCTCTGCGTCCTCGGATACCCCGTCCGATGCCCCTTCGCTGAATTTCACGTGGAAGTTACCCGGAGGTGAAAAACTCTACGGAAAGGTCGTGAACGTCACCCTTGCGGACGTGGGCCGAAACAGGGTGACCCTGGATGTACGGGACGACGATATGTCCACCGTCTCGGTGAGCAGGAACATCGACGTCGGGGACGTCGAGCCCGTTGCCGTATTCTCCTTCCAGCCCCAAAGGCCGAAGACAGGAACGATGATCACCTTCAATGCATCCGCCAGCATCCTTGTGGCTTCCGACGAGGAAGCGACCTTCGAATGGAACTTCGGTGACGGAGAAAAGGGATTGGGGATCGTGGCCCAACATACCTATTCGAAACCGGGAGATTATCAGGTGACTCTCACGATAATCGATGATGAAGGGACGGAGATCGATGAGCGCGGAAGGATCTCCATCGAGGAGGGTGAAAGGGAAAACGACGAGGAGGGGCTCCTGGGGCCCGAGGGTGCCGTCGGGAACATCCTGGCCATTTCCGGCACAGTGCTGCTACTGATAATAGGAACCGTGGTCGTGATCATTATCATCAGGAGAAAGAAGGGAAAGGGAGATGTCGATGACCTCGCGGGTGAAGACGATCTCGGAAGGTCCGCACCCGGAGAAACGGGGCAGGGACCTATGGTATATGATTACCCCTCTTTGGGGAGGGACGATGCCAACACAGATATGATTGCGCCTCCCGTACAGCCTCCCATGGCCCGGGAAATAGTTATATCGTCGCTTCCCTCGCTGGAACCGCTGCCGGAGATGGAAGCGGAAGTGACCGAACCTGCACCCATCGCAGGCGACGAGGCGATATCGGCGGCCCCCGTGGCGTCCGCGTCGGAAGAAGGGGTGACGGAGGCCCCCAACGAGGTTTCTCCACCGGCCAGGGTTGTGAGAAGGGTCAAGAAGGTGAGAAGGGCGAAGGAAGCATAGACCCTGTCGAAACCGGGAAGACGGATTCCGGACACCGAAGGGTCGGAGAACAACGAGGGGTTATAAATAAATACATCCAGGTCGATAATTATGCCGCTATGAACCATATTCTTATGCTCCGCCGCCGGTTATGTGCCATATCGCTGTTGGTCACAGCGGTACTTCTCCTTTCCACTATAATCCTGGCCCCGGCGAGTGATTATATTCCGGATGGACGTGTAAATCCGTCCCATTCTGGCACGTATTTACTTTCGAAGACGGTCACTTTGTTCCCGTCATCACATGAGAAGAATGGAACGATAGATTCCCCCAACAGGAACACCAGGGACGGGGCCGTAGGGTACGATTATTACGATTATCAATCCGTGGTGGACGGTCTCGAGAGTATGAATGACGAGCATCCTTCCATCGTTGAGATCACCACCGCTCAGGAAGAGTACGGCATCCCGGATTGCGCGGAAGGCTATGAGGTCCACATCCTGCGAATAACCAACGAGAGCACGCTTACCCCGGAGAGGCCGGAGATACTCTTTCTGGGGGGAATTCACGGAGATGAGACCATCTCGGTCACAGCGGCCATGGGCCTGGCCCGATTTCTGGTCGAGAGCTATTCCCATGACGAGTACGTGAGATTTCTCGTGGATTCAAGGGAGATATACATCCTGCCGAGCCTGAATCCCTACGGACTGGAGCACGGGACCCGAACCGACGGCAACGGAGAGGACCTGAACCGGGATTTCTCCTATGACCAGGAAGGGCAGCCCTTCACAACTGTTGGAGCTAGAGCGGTGCACGAACTGATGAAGGAACACCTTTTCATCTCATCGGTGAACTGGCACTCGGGGGTCGAGGCCATCGGGTACGCCTGGGGCTGTTCCGTCCACAACACGGAATCCGACGAGTCTCCCGACGATGCGGCCTTCGCCAGCCAGGGATGGGGGATGAGAACATACGCCGGAGACTTCAGAGGGCATTACAGGACGGGAAGGAACAATCAGGTGATATACCACGCCAGGGGGGCCTTCTCCGATTATGCGTATGCCGCATCGTGGGACCTCGATCACGTCTCCCCGGGCTGGCCCACGGAAGGGTGCAGGTCCCTGGCATATACCGTGGAGATATCCGGTGAGGATCGTCCGGCGGCGGACAGGCTGGGTACGGACGAGGAGATATACGTTCCCGGCGGCGCAGGAGACGGATACATACCAAAGAACATACGCATGGCCCTCTACATGATCGATACCGTTTCCCCTTATATCCACATGGAAGAAACAGATGAGGATACCCTATACGCCGATCCTGGCACTGAGATAGGGATGGAATGGACCGTGGGTGGCTGCGAGAACGTGGACTCCTGCCAGGTGGTCCTGAGGGATAAGCTCTCGACCTCAGAGAGCATCGCCTGGAGCCTGAACGACTCCCCGGTAGCGAGCTCATGGGAGGGGATGGAGGAGGGCGGCAATCCTCTCAGCCTCAAGAGATTCACCGGAAGGTTTTCCGCTCCCGAAGTGTCGGGTTCGTACGATGTCGAGATCCGGGTCATTCCGGATGGACATCTGTCTCAGCAGGACAATCCCGAACCGGCCGTTATTCCCCAGAGCCTCTATGTCAGGATGAGAACGGAGGACGGGACCGTCATCGAGAACGGCGGCAATCGCCTCATTTGCCAAAGGAACGTCACCCTGATCTCCCGTCTCCTGGTGGTCAACGGTACCGTGGAGATGTCGTCCCTGCCTTCACATGCGGAGAAGGGGGATGAGCTCGTTCTCCAATGGAGGGTGAACGTTCCCGGGGAATTGAACCATTCTTATCTTCGATGGGGGGAGGAGGAACCCGACGCCGGACCCGACAGTATGGTCCCGGGAACGATAAAGGAGGAAGGAACGTATGGGGCCGTGATAGAGCTGCCCGACAAGTGGGGGACCTTCCGTTTCCAGGCCGTTGCGGAGAACGAGAGCGGTACGGTTTTCAGTTCCGATACATTGTACGTGAAGACCAGGCCGTACGCGGAGATAACCGTTTCGCCGGATATGGCCGTGAGGGGGAGCCCCGTGGATATCGAGTGGACCGTCGGCGGGGCCGACACTGTGGATGCCGCTTATCTTCGTGTCTCCCGGTCGCCGGACCCGTGGACAGATACCCTTCTTAGCCTTGGTCCGTTCACAGGAGCGAAGACCGTTTTTCGGACCACGCTCGAGATACCCGATACACCCGGAACCCTGTACGTCGGAGCGGAGGCCCGAGTTGACGGCTCCCCGGAGATATTCCGCTCGGAGACAAGAGAGATCGAGGTCCTGGACCATGCGGGAGTTCACAGCATAAGCGTCGATTATACTGGCGGTTTCCATCAGCTTCTTAACATCGAGAATGTCACCATCGGCACCAACGGCGATGAACCCGGCCTTCTCAACCCCGAAAACGTAACGGACGTCCGATATACCCTGACAGGGACGGATAACGAAACACCCGGGCTCTCGGGCGCTCTGGAATTCGACGACACGGGAAACGCGTGGCGGTCTCACGGCATCAACGTCTCATCGCTCCCGGAGGGAGATCACAACGTAAGGATCGACTTTCGCTACGGGTCCCAGAATCTTTCCTCCCCGGCATCTGAGGGATCGCTGTTCTCGGTGGATCACATAACGCGTCTTTACGGGTCCGACCACGTTCTCCTGGACGACCTAACCCTGATCTTCGAGAAACTGATGATGACATCCTCCTACGCGCAGTGGCTGAACATGAGCCAGGAGCCCGGAACCGGATGTGGTCTTCTGCTCCATCCCGAAAATTCCTCTCTCCCCCTCATCGTATTGGACAACGTTCCATTGGAGCCCGCGGGGATCGGCGCCGGGGATAACGCTGACGCAACGTCCAATGAGGATATTATCAACCTGTCCAGACGATATCGTTGCGAGATCGACCTCGGCGGCGTCAGGCCGGGTCTCTACGGGTTCTCCTTCAGGGTTCATACCATTTTCGATTCTCACCTGATAGAAGGGGAATTGACCCCGCTCGAGATAACCGGCCCCCCGTCACCCGAGATATCCGTGAACGATGTTCTCTACAGCGGCGGAATGGAACAGGTGTTATCCCTAACGGGAATAGAAGGACGCTCTCCCGATGGAACAAAATGGGATTCATTCAACAGATATTCGGAATACCTGGAGAATGTCAACGTATCCGTGCTCCTGGAAATGGGGAGCACTCGGGTATGCAGTTCATTTACACAAACCCTGACAAATTCGAATCGGACCATGGATCGGGTGGATCTGGAACTGTCGCACTTCCCCTCGGGTGAGATACGGCTGTCACTGAGCATGCGTTATATCTATGAGTTTCCGTTCGGAGGCAACTGGATTAGTTATGCAAATTATTTGCACAACTCATCGATCACCATAGATCATATCTACTGGTTCGAGGGGGATGCAGATGTTCTCATGGAGGAGACCGTGGTAAGGGGAGAGATGGAAAGGACCCTGGCCATCGCCAATGTCTCCATCGGTTCTACCAGCGAGTATCCCCAGGCCGACGCTTTGGAAGTACGAGCTGCGCTCACGGGCCGGGATGGCGTCATTTCCACAGAGGAGCTTACGTTCAACTCCACATCGTCGAGCTGGGAACTGGCCCCTCTGGACATATCCGATCTGACCGGAGGCCGCTGGCATATCAATCTGACCGGAAGTACGGGCAGGTTTAATTTCTATGGAACGGAGGAGTACCTCGAGGGAATGCGGTTCATTGTGCCCGAGGACGTCGATGATCGCACATGGTCAGAAGGTCCGTGGCCCTGGATAATCCTTCTCACGGTCATCCTTTCGGCCCTGGCTGCATTGTTGCGGTGGCGATGCAGGAGAAGAGCGGCTGAGAGGGGGATGGAACGTGAATCTGATGAAGAAAGGTAGATCTGGAAGGGACCGGGAAAGAACCGTTCCGATCCCCGGGTCCCCCCTTCGAAAAGAATCTGCATACAGACCGTCCGCACCGGCGACCTCAACGCCAAGGGGGCCCGCTTCGGTTGCCTGGCGAAATCTATTTATATAGTATTTTATATTACAGGGGCCGTCGATTGTGCCCGGTATAAATGGTAGACTTGGCTCATCATATCACGACGGACGATACTCGATATGGGAGGAAAGTCTGTTTTTAACGGCATGGAGAGATGATTGTCATCAATGGTCGGACCGTGCCGGGAGAGGTGTATCTCGATGGAAGCACTTAAAATGGCGAAACTTTTTGCAGATGAGGTCGTACTGAGGATTCTGGCCGCTTCCTTTAAATATCCCAAGACCGCACAGGAGCTCAGCAAACAGCTGGACATCCCGGTGGCGGTGTGCTACAAGAAGATAAAGAAGCTGGTATCCATGGGCCTTATCAAGTGCGTGGATACAAAGCTCTCGAACAAGGGGAAGAGCGTCCGATGTTTCCGTTCACAGGTTAAATCCGCCTACATCTTTTTCGACAAGGGTAAGCTGCGGGTGAGATTGGAGCTTACACAGCTGGACGACAGGATATATGATCAGACGTGGGATATCCTGGATGAGATAAACAAGAAGGAAGATGGAGAAGGGGAAGAGGAATCCGAATAGGGCTCTTCCATTCTCGGCACAGCCCGGTGTTCTCGAATCCCAAATCTAGATTATCCAGAACATCTGGGGACCTATAGTAGTAAACGATGGATGCGAGGGTAGCCAAGCCAGGTCAATAGCGTTCACCCCTGCGGGCTGAACTCAGCGCGCAACAGGTGTGTTGCGCACCGGTCCCCGTTGACCTGGCAGAAAGATGACGAATGGGGACAGACGGGGCGATATCAAAACAGGTGCGAGGGTAGCCAAGCCAGGTCAATAGCGTTCACCCCTGCGGGCTGAACTCAGCGCGCAACAGGTGTGTTGCGCGCCGGTCCCCGTTGACCTGGCAGAAAGATGACGAATGGGGACAGATGGGACGATATCGAAACAGGTGCGAGGGTAGCCAAGCCAGGTCAACGGCGCTAGATTCAGGGTCTAGTCCTGAGTGGTTCCTGGGTTCGAATCCCAGCCCTCGCATTTCAATTTCTATTCATCGGTCTGCTTCGTTTGGTAATATTTCCACAATTCCATGACGCATCGGTTTTTATATTTTCACTCATGGTCATGATTAATTTTATATCGTAGTAACCTCTCAACAATACCCACAGCGTATTGTCATATGCGCGAAGCTTCGGTGTATCTTTGATGCATCAAGGATTTCAAGAATCACGTGTAACAGAGCTGTTTTCCTTGCCCGAACGGCAGTAGCTTCACAGAGAACGGGGGATTCTATATCTATATCGCCTTTCCGAACCATCTCCGACCCAGCGTCTCCAAGAGCGGATTGAAGAAGGGCTGGCTCAAGTCCCCCAAGAACTTCAAGGACCGTCTGATGCTGACCGACGTGGGCGAGGCTTTCTTCGATGCTCTCAGGTCGAGGAAGGGCAGGTCGGAATTCGGTCTGCGGTGGGTACGGGATTACTATCCCTGGTCCATCAGTGTCGATCTCGACGGCCTCCTCCTTTCGCTCGAGAGCGAAGTCATCGGCGGATCCAACTGGCAGTCCGTGATAATCATATCCCCGCAGAGTCCGGGAAAGGATCAGTCCCTCCATCGATTGATGAGGGCCTTCTCGACAAGATTGGGAAGGGATCCTCTGGACACACCATACCTGAGCGAACTGGAGTTCATGGAGCTTTTCGAGAGAAAGGGAATGGCTCTGGTTGAGATGAAGGAATCCTGGGAAACGATATCCCGCAAGACCACTCCCGTAAGAAGGACCCGCAGGACTCTCAGGACGTGATATCGAAGAAGATATCCTCAAGTTCCGGTTCCTCGATGACCATGGATCGGACCTGGCAGTTCCTGGAGACCAGCAGTCGATTTATCTCCGAGGAGACATCCTCGTCATGCGCCATTATGGTGAGAATATCCGTTCTGAGGGTCGCATCGGCCACCTCCGGTCGTGCCCGGATCTCCTCCAATGGCACGGATGCGGGGGATCTGACCCGTATTGCGATCCTGACCTTTGCCTTCTTGGACAATCTTCGCTGCAGGTCGGACAGAGAACCATCTGCAATGAGCCTTCCGCTGTTGATGATCCCGACGTTAGAACATATCTTCTGCATCTCGCCTAGAAGATGCGAGGACATGAAGATGGTAATGCCATCTCCGGATAGAGTTCTCAGGAGGTCCTGGAAATCCCTCTTGCCCTGTGGGTCCAGCCCCCCGGTGGGCTCGTCCAAGATCAGAAGTTCCGGTTCGTGGAGGAGTGCCTGGGCCAGGGACAAACGTTTTCTCATTCCAAATGATAGTTTCCCGCAGGGCTTCCCCCTCTCTCCCGTCAGCCCCACCGTCTCGAGACACTCCGCTATGCGGGCGGTCGATTCATGCTTGGAGATCGAATAGAGGCGCGAATAATAGCCCAGGGTCCTCTCCACGGATATCCTGGAGTAGAAAGAAGGGGACTCCGGCATATAGCCGACGCACGCCTGTACCTCGACCTTATCCCTCTCTACATCGTGACCGGCGACCCTTGCCGTTCCGGATGTGGGAGGCATGAGCCCGATGAGCATCTTGATGGTGGTGGTCTTCCCGGCACCGTTGGGACCGAGAAAACCGAAGACCTCGCCCTTCTTAACCTCGAGCCGAAGCCGATCCACCGCAAGTATGGAATCTTCACGGGGCTTCCCCTTCCGTCCCACCAGTCTCTTCCACCGTGAAACCTTTACGGGATACCTCTTCGTGAGCTCATCGGTAACTATCATCGGGGATATCAATACGCCCTGTTTATTAATTGTTTTTCACCTAATTACACAACATTCAAGAGGAGGTACGCATCATCTGGCATTCACCAATTCCCTGAAGCGATGCCAACAGACCATGCAATGCGCCAGTGCAGGTAAAAGTGGGTCAATTGGAAGGTAAAATATTTTTATAATAAGGCTATTCGCTAACGTTTCCGGATTCTCACACACAAGTACGGTGATGCCACCGTGGCTTAGAGGTATAGCGATGCCTTGGTAAGGCATAGATCGCGGGTTCGATCCCCGCCGGTGGCTCTTTTTATTTTTACTTCTACGAGGATCATTTACCCATTCTCCTTAGTGGCTTTGACAGGTGTCTCCTGGCCACGCCATCCACCTCGTAAATCGCTCCCAGACGAAGAGATCTGGTCGCAGGGCCGTATTCCGCATCATCCTCCCCCGCCGTGGTTCCGCATCTTCTGCACCTGTAACCCTGGCCTGCTCCCGCGGATTTCATTCTTCTCCGGCAACCGGTACAGATGGGATTCCCTAGCTTTCTTGGGGCATGTGTCAATCCCAGGATCTCCATCTTCTCTATATTGATACAGAGTGATCTTACCCCGCCGCTCGATGCAAGGCCGTCGAGGTCCTCATGCCGTTCGCCTCCACCGCGGCATTCGCCTCCTTCTTGCGTTGTTAAAGCCTCCGATCCCTTCACACCGCCGTACAGGCGCAGGGAATCACCTGCTCGAAGCTCCCTGACGGTATGCCGAAAATCCTTGGTAGGCTCGAATGCGCTTGCCAGCATCCGTGCACCCGCTCCCTCGATCACCAAAAAGACATGACCCCCCTTTATCGTCCACGGCTCCCGGACAACGATGCCCTCGGTTATCACTGAATCATACTCCTCGATCCCGGGCATCTCCTTGCTAACGAGATGGTCGTCCGTGCCCTGGTTCGTGACGAAGAGCTGCCAACGTTCCATCTGGGAGACATCCAGGATCTTCAGGACCTCCGGCAGCTCGCGCCAATCATCCCCCCGAACACCGAAAAGCACCGGGCACGGCGAATTGGGATAGACCAGCGCCTTCCGGTTCACAGTATCATAATTGTTGAACGTTCCGGGCAGAAGGGCATCCAGTTCCTTTGCTGTCCCTGCATCCACTTCCCTCGGCGTTCCCCAGAACTCCGGTCTCCGGTATGTGATGATCTCGAATGTCCGGTCCATTCCATGGAGGTCGAGGTTCTGTAACCAGGCGAGGGCACCAAGGCATCCGACGAGGCCCCGACCGTTGCCAAAGCCCTTATGAAGCGTAAGCTCTTTTGATGCCAGTACAGACAATGCCTTCTCCATAGGATACATCTCGCGAACCGCCCTCCGGTACTGAAAAACATCGAAGCGGTCAAGGCTGACCACCAGGCCCGGATTCGTGTTCACGTCATCCAGATGGGATTCCGAGGAAACAAGGTTTCTCAACTCCCCGAAGAGGGAGGCCATCGACGAGAGCGTTTCAGCATCGTATTCCGGTGACCGTTCTCTCAAGGATTCTATGTGTGTGTTCCCGACACCGCCGGACGTGAACGTTTCCAGGCCGTCCATATCCTCCCTTCGTGCGAGTCGGGCCACCACCGCACCGTTGCCCCTGGTCTTGAAGGGTATGTTCGGATTCAATCGGACCAATCCGGGGAATCCCACACAAGAATAACCGGCCGCTGAAGCCAGCTCCAGGGCCCGGCTCAGAAGGTATGTCGTACATCCTCCCTGTCTCGAGTCCGTATCATCCATGGCTATGAAAATGAGTAACCACCCGGGGCTATCGATCGTAGAAAAAAAACAGATAAAAGAAGGCGGGCGCCTATGGCCCGCCTCTCAAGCGTCAATGACTATATCATATCTGGTTCTTGCAGTTCGGGCAGAGGAACCAGCCGGGCTCCACCGGTGCGCCACAGGAGGGACAAGAGCTTCCGCCGCCCATGGGCGCTCCCTGTGTCGGGAGGGCCTGCGGCTGTTGATATTGCCCGTACGGCCCCGGTTGTGCAGGTTGCTGAGGCTGTGCATACTGCCCACCGTACTGCTGCTGAGCGTACGGATCCACGGCAGGCTGCTGAGGCTGCTGCGGGGGCTGTTGAGGCTGTGCGGGGGCCATCCCGTACTGCGCTTGGCCGTACTGGTCCATGCCGGGCTGCTGCGGGGCCTGCTGAGGCTGACCGTACTGGTCCATGCCGGGCTGCTGGGGCATTCCAGGCTGAGGCTGGCCGTACTGGTCCATGCCGGGCTGCTGGGCAGGCATTCCGGGTTGCGGCTGACCGAACTGGTCCATGCCGGGCTGCTGTTGTCCAGGCATTCCCTGCTGGATCGGCTGGCCGAACTGATCGACGCCGGGCTGCTGTTGTCCAGGCATTCCCTGCTGGATCGGCTGGCCGAACTGATCAACGGCGGGCTGCTGTTGTCCGGGCATTCCCGGCTGAATTGGCTGACCGAACTGGTCAACGCCGGGTCCGCCGGGCATTCCCATCTGCTGGTCCGGAGGGGTCATGTCACCGAACTCGTCCTCTTCCTCCTTGTCACCGCCCTTCTTCTTCATCAGGATGATAACCACTATTACCACGATCACGACCAGAACAACGGCACCGATGATCACGAAGAGCCATATGCCGAGTCCGTCGTCCCCGTTTTTCGAGGGAGGAATAAACTCCACTATTTCCATTTCTGTGATGAATTTCTTTACAGCCGAGCCTCCCTTTCCATCTGTCGCTTTCAGCCATACCGAGTGGCTACCGTTGAAGGGGAACTGGTGTGTGATGTTCATCCCGGTTATCGTGGAGTTCCAACTCTCATTGAAAATCAGCTTGCCGGTGGGATCGGCCCTGAAAAACCAGTGGAATGTTATGTTATCCCCATCAATGTCTGTCTTATCCCCAGGTTTTAACATGGTCTTCTTCGCAGTATCGTTGATCCAGAGATTGTATGTGTATGTGGCCTCATCAATGAGCCTATAGCCCGGCTCGATCTTCATGGTAGCAAAATTGGGATCATCGTTCATGGGTTTCACGGTAAAATTGATGTACTGATAAACGACGTCCGTACCGTCCGAAAGACTGATCCTCACCATGGCGGGGCCATTATGATTCTCCAATGGAAGGAAGGTCAGGTTGGCATATTTATTGCCAACCAACTCGATCTTCACATTGTCCTTGGTACTCTCCTTGCTGTAGTTCTTCTTCTCCTCGATATCCACGGTGAAAACGACATCATCGTGCAGAAGGTCAGGATCCTCGATGGTGATATTGATAACGACCTCCTCATCCTCGTCTATATCGAAGAGGATCGCACCATCATCACCTTCCTTCCCCTCCTTATCCCCTATCTTGAAACCGCCGAACGAGGGAGCATCGTTGGTGTTCTTGATGGAGAGCGTGATGTTCTTCTGGACAACGAGGGGTGCTTTCGTCGAGGAGCCGGCATCATCGTCGGTGATCATGAGGCTGACGTTGTAATCGCCAACCATGTCGTTCGTCGGTGTCAGATTGAGTTTGAAGGTATGGGTGTTCGTTGCATTGTCCCTGATGGTGTCCACAACCGTGGCCGTTAGGGCAGGTATCACCGTGGTGATGTTCGTGGTGAGCGTAAGGGTGTCCTCCGGATCGGCGGAGTCCTTTGCCACCACCGTTATTGTCCTTTCCGCACCCTCGTTCACACTGGCAGTATCCCCCGACGGCTGCACGAACACGGCAGCATCGTTAACGCTGGTTATCTTGAACTGGATCATATATTCTATTGAACCCACGGCAGTCGTCGCATTTATGGTCACGTTCTCCACCACGTCCGTCTTGAAATAGACGTTCTCCTTGGGCTTTATCGTAAATATCTTCGTTCCGTTGACGTCGGCTATCTCACCTGTGAGATTGTCGCTCTCGTAGGTATCCTGCATGGTTCCGCTTGCGTTCACCTTGAAGGTGATGACGCCCGGACCGGTGTAGTTGAACAGGTAATCCGTACCTGTCCCGTTGTCGAGAAGCGTTATGTTCGTGTAGTCCGAATCCTCCACGAGGTCCTTGAGCCCGGCGATATATGTCACGGCCTGCGGCGCCAGTACCGGGGGCATGTCCGCGGGTTCAACCGTCACGGTAACGGTGTCCGTGTCCCAGTTGTCGGCGGCATCGGATACGTTGAGGGTAACTATGTAAACGCCTTCGTCGGCAAAGGTATGCGTCTGTGTCTCCCCCTGCTTGGTAAGGGCGGGAAGTATCTCCCACTTCCATTTCGAGTTCGCCCAGGAATCCGTCAGCAGGTTGTCCGTGGTGCCGCTGCCGTCGAAGTTCACCGTGGTTCCCTCTACGACCGTTATCGCATCCTTCAAGGTCGGTTGGGCCGTGGTGTTGCACTTGGCAATGGCTGTGGGTTTCAGGGTATCGGTTATTGAGATGGTTCCGTTGTTGGATCGGGCCATTCCGCCGTCCGTGGTATTGTGGGCGGTGAAATTGAAATCGATGGTGGTTCCGTCATTGGGTATGGGAACGAACATTTCGATGAGCCACGATGTTCCCGTGTGGTTGGTCACTGCCAGATTCCGCGCATGCGACTCGGAGGACAGGCTGACAATGGTGCAGTTGAAGAACACCTGATGTGCTCCCGGAACTTCCGATATGTTGGCAGAGACCCAGAAGCTGTCGCCACCGGTGGGTGGATTGTTATAATTAATGGTCGCAAAAATCGGCGCATCCGCCCTCGCTCTCTTTGCAGGCAAACTTATCCCCAGCATGAATCCTGAGAAGATCAGTAATGCAGTTATGGTAACTATCGTTATCCTTCTTGAAAACAGGCGCTCATCCATCCTTTCACCTCGTATATACCTTTTTATTAATACCAGAATCATTCCTTCGGATTTTGGATTTTTCCATTAATCAATTCGTACTATTTAAAATGTTGTCCATCTGTTCTTTGGCCACCTATACACACTGTTTTTCAGCGGCATCGCTGGAGATATTGGATTACGATCACACCAAGATCATACCGACTAACGGAAAGAGGTCGACCGACAACTCATTCCTTCCTCTTCTCGGGCGAGATGCTTCGTGCAAAAAGAATGGACAGAACGAACGCCAGAAGAAGACCTGTAATGGCGCCGTATAACACCCATCGAGAAAGTTCCAACGGTTCGGACAGGGATAACCAGTCATTGAGTGGAAGAATGAGCGTTCCCATCACCAGAATGGGCACGCAGACTATGGAGAAGATGAACAATCCAATGAGGAACGGCTTCCTGAACGAAACGATTTGCGTCTTTTCATCCTTCGTTTTCTTTTCTACCATGTTTCCCGCCAACTGTAGCTTCGCTATTTCATTTCCGAGCGCGGATCGGGATCCCCGATATTCGGGCAAGCTCAGCCGGTCAAACGATCGGTCGGACCGTCTATTTACCGCTTGTCGCTCGCGTTCGGACCTTTCCCGAACATGAATCGTATCTTCTTATTTAATCTTTGTTGAGCTTTGATAAGCGCTCTGGCGCGGAAAAAAAAGAACAAATCCCCGGATGCCATTACGTCACTACGCCGTGGTTAGTATACATATGCCATGATGTATAAAATCTTAAATATCATTTGGGCAATAATGGGCGCCACTCAGCTGAATATCTATTATCAGAGAATCGAATTTTGCGGAAATCAATGAACTAGACAAGGAGGGAAACGATGAAATCGGATCTAGAGATCGCACAGGAAGCTACAATGAGGCCAATTATTGACGTGGCCAAGGAATTGGGGCTTACCGAGGATGATATCGAGTTTTACGGCAAGTACAAGGCCAAGGTCAAGCTCGAGGTCCTCGAGAAGTTCAAGGACCGGCCCGACGGAAAATACATCGACGTAACCGCGATTACACCCACACCGCTGGGTGAGGGAAAGACGGTCATAAATGTTGGCCTGAGCCAGGCACTCAGGAAGATCGGCAAGAACGTGATATGCGCCCTGAGGGAACCATCAATGGGACCCGTGTTCGGCATCAAGGGGGGAGCCGCCGGAGGAGGATACTCCCAGGTTCTCCCGATGGAGGATATCAACCTGCACTTCACGGGAGATATTCACGCTGTGGGTGTAGCCAACAATCTACTGGCCGCAGCCATCGACAACCAGGTATTCCATCCCCGGTTCAGGAGAAAGAACGAGCTTAATATCGATCCGAGCACCATATCCTGGAGACGCGTGGTGGACCTGAACGACTCCGCCCAGACCACCGTCACGATCGGTACGCAATCCCGGCATGATATCGAAGGGTATCCCCGGGAGACCGGCGTGGACATCACGGTGGCCTCCGAGGTCATGGCAATACTCGCACTTGCCAACGACCTTCAGGACATGAGGAAGAGAATGGGCCGGATCATCGTTGCCACGAACAAGGACGGCGAACCGGTAACTGCAGAACAGGTCAAGGCAGCCGGCGCAATGACCGTTATCATGAAGGAAGCCATCAAACCGAACCTGATCCAGACGCTGGAAGGCGGCCCCTGCTTCATGCATTCCGGCCCCTTCGCGAACATTGCCATCGGCAACAACTCCGTTATCGAGGACAGGATCGCCCTGAAGCTGGCCGACTACGTGGTCACCGAGAGCGGCTTCGCGGCCGACTGCGGTGCGGAGAAACTGTTCAATATTAAATGCAGGTCCTCGGGCCTGAAACCCGACTGTGTCGTTCTCAACTCCACCATCAGGGCATTGAAGATGCACGGCGGAGGCTACGAGTTCCCACCGGGCAAGACGCCACCTCCGGAGATACTCTGGGGAGAGAACGTCGAGGCGGTCAGGAAAGGATGCTGCAACCTTGCGGTGCACATAGAGAACATGAAGAAGTTCGGCGTGCCCGTGGTGGTCTGTGTGAACCGGTTCGCGGCCGATACCGACGCAGAGGTGGAAGCGGTCATCGAGGAGGCAAAGAAGGCCGGCGCAGCTAGCTGCATACCGGTCACGGTGCATGCTGACGGCGGCGCTGGAGGAACGGAGCTTGCAAAGGCGGTAGTTGAAGCCTGCGAGATGCCCAACAACTTCCGACTTCTCTACCCGGACGACGCATCGATCAAGGAGAAGATCGAAACGCTGGCAAGGGAGGTATACAGGGCGGACGGCGTTGAGTTCAGCGAGCTGGCAGAGGAAAAGATAAAGCTCTACACCAAGTGGGGCCTCGACAAGCTTCCCATCTGCATAGCCAAGACCCATCTGTCCATATCCCATGACCCGAAGTTGACCGGAGCGCCTTCCGGCTACATACTGCCCGTGAGGGACATAAGGCCGGCGGCCGGTGCGGGTTTCCTCTATCCGCTCTGCGGCGAGATGAGGACCATGCCCGGAATGCCTTCGCATCCCGCTTCCGAGTACGTGGACATCGATGAGAACGGCAAGACGCTGGGTCTTTTCTAATACGACTGCGGTTTGGGGGGAGATTCCTCCCAAACCTGTTTTTTTCTTCGTTCATCCAGCAGATTTCTGCGGTTGATCTATCTCGTTTTCCCATCATTTTCACACATTATCGCCATACACTTTCGCCATTCTACCTAAACTGATGTGCCCCCTCTGCCGATTAAAATAAATATCATCAAACGCATGTTGTTTTTCATATTATCACATATATATCTCTTCCAACAGGTACGATGAAAACAAGGTGAGATAATGAGAAGGATGCTCCCCGTTATACTGATATTAATATTGATTTGCCATGGTTTTCCGGTTTTCAGCCCCAGTGCTGTAGCAAGGGAAGTTGAAGGGATAGGTACCCTATACAATATTGAAATAGATGATATGACCGCTAGCCGCAGCGGGCACATATCCCTGTTACTTCCGAACGGAACCGTGATGCTCCTTGGCGATAACGCGTCGACGCTCGATCCCATCGTATACAAAAACGAGACCAATAGATGGATCAACCGCACCCTGACCGGGACGCCATTATGGGGCGGGTACCTTTCCGGGGCAATGATCAACGATACTCATGCCTTGGTGCAGCAGGGTATGAACACATTCACCATAAACATTCTGACCGGAAATTCCCAGCAGGCGGATTGGGGCGGCGGGACCTACGTCGATCTACTGATGCTCACCAATGGAACGGTGTTGATATTCGGTTGGATATCGGGGCAGTACAACGTATCCTACGGATTCGTCGAGGTCGAGGAGCACCTGGGGCCATGGGATTACGCTCAGGCAAGCGGGAACGCGGTGGAGAGTTATCGGACCCATCAGGTCCTGATGGAACACGACGGATTCCCGATGCTCATTGGCGGTATGAACAAGAACGGGGCTGCCATGAATTCTGTGAAAATCTACAATAATATAACCGATGCGTTCAACGAGACGGGAAGGCTCAACCGTGCCCGGTGGTGGCACGAAGCGGTGATCCTGGACGACGGGAGGATCCTCGTGGCTGGCGGACAGAATGAGACCGGGGTGTTGAACTCCACGGAGATATACGATCCGCTCATGGAGAGCTGGACCCTGGCTAGCCCGATGAACGAGGCCAGGAAATGCTTCACCATGCACAAGCTGGACGACGGGAAGTTGGCGGTTTTCGGCGGTTCTTCGAGCCTGACCGACGATTGGCTGGCAAGCCAGATCGAGATATACGATCCCGATACCGACACCTGGACCGATGCGGGGCGGATGAACGACCGTTTCAGGTACAATCACTCCTCCGTCCGATTGCCCAACGGTACGATCCTCATATCCGGCGGCCAGAACCACGCCCATGAGCATGCCTCATCCGAACTGTTCACATACGTACCCGAGCCCCCGAACTGGATGAACGTCCAGGTCGATCCGGATGATTCTACCATCTATCAGGGTGAGGAACTGAAGCTCACCGTCAACGTATCGGACCGCTATGGCGATCCCGTCCAAGGCGCCACGTTGAATTTCAGTGCGGGCAATGATTCTATCGTTGATATCGAGCCCGGCAGCGGTGTTACATCGGCGGAGGGAAAGTTCGAGTTCAACCTCACCACGAGTATGGAGCTTCCTCTTCTTGAGATGGAAACGGTATATCTGACGTTCAACGCCTTCAAGGACCAGATGAGGAACAGTACCAACGCCACCGTAACGGTACTCCCCATGAAGTTCCCGCCATTCGTGGAGGTGTTCGCCGATCCCGACGAGCTATACTTCGGAGAGAGCTCCAACATCTCGGTCATGGTCACCGATGGAGATCTCAACGTCACCGGGGCGGAGGTCCGTATCACCTGCGAGGACATCAACTATACGGAGTTCGGCCTGACCATGGAAGGCCGCTTCACTACCGAATTCGATGCACCGGAAGTGGATGACGAGGAAATGCTCATGTTCTCGGTGAACGTGTCACACATCGAGTACGAATCCACCGTGGAGTTCTTCAGCATCCTCGTTCACGAGGGCAGCCGACCCGGGGATCACCTGAGCCTTTCCGTAGAGTCGGACAAGGAGTATATCCACAAGGGCCAGAGCGCGTACATCGAGGTTAGCGTGGCCGATAAGGATGACATACCCCTTGAGAATGCGAACGTATCATTCACATTTCTCTCCAATCCTGGCGGGGTCGCGAGCATAACGCCATCGGCGGCCAATACCAACGCGACGGGAGTGGCCGCGTTCACCCTCCTGACCGATTCCACCGCATCTATGGACCGAATGACGGAGATAGGGATATCTTTCAGGGCCATATTCGGAGGGAGCGAGGGTAATTTTACTCTTTCGTTGACCCTGCTTCCACCTCTCTTGCCCCTCAACGTCACGGCCAGTGCAGACCCGGCAGTCCTCTATTCCAACGAATCCACCACCCTCATGGTTCATGTCAGGAACGCCACCTCGAACATCACCGGCGCACAGGTCACCATCACCCTGGTTCACAGCATCGGTAACTTCACCGCCGACGGGGATACAGCCAAGGGAATATTCACAGCGAAGTATGCCGCCCCCGACGTGAGCGAGGAGACCACCCTTGATTTCGATATAGATGTCATCATGAACGGTTACGCCGATACGGTGGCGAGCATTGCACTCACGCTAAAATCCGGATCGCCCCCTTCCACGGGCCCGGTGATATCCGATCCCGTAACAGTGGACCTTGGTGAGAACGTATCAGTAAGCGTGAACGGAGAAATAAACGGCAGCGGCAGCTTCGAGATCGTATCGGTCAGCAAACCGACCAGCGCAAGCGATGAGGGAACATTAGGTATCTTCATCGACGTGACATTCGATGGAACCGGCACATATTCCTGGGTCTATATAGAGGTGGCCTACGACGCGCTACCCCAGGGTATCAACGAGAGCAATCTGAAATTGTACTACTGGAACGGCTCGGACTGGGTGGTGGCGGAGGAGACCGGAGTGGACACGGCGAACAGGATAGTCTGGGGAAAGGTCACCCATCTCACCGTTTTCGCACCCAGGGATGTTCCCCCGGAAACGCCGGGAGACGACGATGACGATGATGACGATATAACCCCGGGAGACGACGACGATACCAAAGATCCGAAAGATGAGAAGGACGACTGGGACGACAATACGTCTACCGTCATCATAGTGGTGGTCGTGATCGTGCTGGTTACCGGTGCCATCGTGGCATTGATCCTTCTGAAAAGGAAGAAGAGACCGGATGACGATGGCATGAAGGACACTCTAGAAGAGACCGAGGACAAGGAGGGCGGGGAAGGCGATATGGACATCGACAAGGAGGGGCAGGATGCCAGTGAAGAGGAGGAGGATCAGGATGTCGACGGAGACGATGAGGAAACGGAAGGAAGCTCTTCAAAGGACGATGAAGAGCCAGCCGACGACGTGGAGGGATGGGATGAAGGAGAGGCAGATGAGGAAGAGAAGTGGGATGAGGACGGGGGCGGCGAGGAGACGATGGAGGTATGGGGAACCGATGACGGCGAGGATGATTGGGATGAGGAGGACGACTGGGATGAGGAGGGTGAGGAAGAGGACGCTGATTTCGCCCCGCAGGAACCCGAGCTCACTCCGGTCCCTTCCACCATGAAGGGTCTTATACCCGGTTATATCATCACGAGCAAGCTGGGTTCGGGGGGGTTCGCCACGGTCTACAAGGCTCTGGACTCCATGGGCGAGCCGGTGGCAATCAAGCTGCCCAAGTTCATGGACGAGACCATCGACAGTTCCATCCTCAACAAGTTCAGGGCGGAAGCCGACATCTGGAAGAAGCTCAAGCACAAGAATATCGTAAAATTCTATTCCGGCGACGTTAGGCCGGTCCCCTTCATGGTCATAGAATACATGGAAGGAGGCAACCTGGCCGAGGTCCTCAAGAAAGGGCGCCTGCCGATCGACAAGGTCATCGAGCTCATACAGGGGATCATGTCCGGATTCGCCTATGCCCATCGAATGGCATCGGTACACCGCGATATCAAGCCCGAGAACATCCTGTTCACCTCCGACGGCACACCCAAGATCAGCGACTGGGGCATCGGCAAGTTCATGGCATCGGAGAGCGCCTCCAAGACCATCGGCACCAAGGGAACCCTCATATACAGCTCGCCGGAACAGATCAGCCAGTCCAAGTACGGTGACGTGGACTGGAGCACCGACGTGTTCCAGCTCGGCATCGTTTTCTACGAGATGCTGACCGGCGAGAATCCCTTTGTTGCCGAAGACCCCATAGGGATCATGCACAACATCATCGAGAAGATACCGGCGCCCCCCAGCTCGCTGCGGCCGGGCATACCGCCGGAGATAGACGCGGTGATACTGCGCGCCCTCGAAAAGGACAAGGCTGACCGCTTCAGGAGCGCGGATACCATGCTCTCGAAGCTCGAGGACAGCCTGAAGGAGAGGGAAAAGAACACCAAACACTATCAGAACATGCTCAGAAGGGCTCTCAAGGACGGTATGATCTCACCGGAGGAGGAGGAGATGCTGGAGGGTTTCAGGGAGCGCTACAGCATATCTGAAAATGAACATAAGAACATCTGGGATGAGCTGGAAAAATAAAATAAAAAAGGGGACGCCTCACTTGAAATACAGTATGTCCTTGAGCGTTCCCTCGCGTTTCTTTTTGGACCTGAACACCGCCTTTACCTTCTTATCGGTGAGGTCCTTTTCGAGGTCCTTGGTCTTGATTATCCCCAGCATGGCGCTGTCTGTCTCCTTGATGTCGATCAGGGCGATGATCTTGGGTTCTTCCATCTTCTCCCCGTGCGCGTTTATCATGGCCACGGTCCAGAGCCTCACATTCCCTTCCGCGGGAACCTTTCTCCACTCCCCATCGGGTATATCGCAGAAGCAGTCCTCGCAGTAAAGTCTCGGCGGGCAGAATACCTTTTCACATTTGGGGCAGCGTGAGGCGAGGAAGCTGTCGTGCTTTTTGATGTGCTGGAAGAACTTGTCCCCTGCGAAGCCGTTGGGATAAAGATAATCCGCCTGCATATCGCCGCGCCAGTGCATTGGCGAGGTGGGATCGGTCTGTTTCTCCAGGAACGTCATTTTTTACCACCTCTCTTCTTAAGGGGCTTGAAATACTTTATATCGGTGATGGAGCCCTCCCTCTCGTCCTCAGGTTTCCACACTGCCTTCACCTTCATTCCGATGTGAAGTTCCTCGGGTTTCATCTCGCCGAAATAGTGCATGAAACCATGTAGTGGAGCGGCACCATCGATGGATATGACCCCTATTAAAATTGGGTCCTTTATCCTTCTGGCGTCCGCATCAAGGTATGAGATTGAGAATGTTTCCACCATTCCGGTATCTGGGAGGTCCACCCAATCGCTGGTGGGCCCGTAGCAGAGTTCGCAGAACATTCTGGGAGGAACCAGCACCCTTCTGCATTTTCTGCATTTCCTCCCCACGAGCTGTCCCTTTTTGAGCTCCTGAAGAAACTTGCTCATTGCCGGACCTAAACTCCACGAATACTGGACCTCCGGTTCCCACCAGGTATACGAGACCTTGTTATCTACGATGTCCTTTGTGGAGACATGTGTTCCGGGTGCATATTTGGGATATCCTTCTATCTCTTTCGCCATTTTCATCACCTCACTTCTCCATTACGATCACGGTACCCATCTGCATGATGTCTCCCCATGCCTGGGCGACACCCACTCTCGGATCCCCGGGTATCTGTCTCTTTCCGGCCTTTCCCGCCAGCTGCCAGTGGAGCTCACAGACCTTCTGTCCCATGGTTGCCGCTATGGGATTACCCACACCCAGCAGACCACCGGAGGGGCAGATCGGTAGATCGCCGTCCCTCTGCGTCACTCCCTCTCTGGTCAGTACGGGAGCTTCCCCCTTCTTGCAGAGCATCAGTCCCTCCATATGGTGCAGTTCCTTGTAATCGAAGGGATCGTATGGTTCGGCGAAGTCGATCTGTTTCGGCGGGTTCGTGATCCTGGCCTGCTTGTAGGCCATCTTCGCCGCATTGGCCACATACTGTGGAAAGACGAGGTCCCTGTTCGTCCACATTGTGCTGTCGATGTTCCATCCCACACCCGATATCCAGCTGGGATCATCTGAAAATTCCCGTGCTTTCTCTTTCGAACAGAATACCAATGCCGCAGCCCCGTCGCTGGGTGGGCTGATGTCCAGCCTCTGAACGGGCCATGCCATCATCTCCGAGTTCAGAACGTCCTCTACGGTGATGTTCGGATCCGCTAACTGTGCACAGGGATGACCCACGGCGTTCCTCTTGTTCTTCACGGCCACCCTTGCAATGTCCTCTTTTTTGATATTATACCTTGTCATATAGCGGTTCATCTCCATGGCGAAGAGCCAAACGAGGTTGGGATTGAGAGGGCGGTCCAGGATCGGGTCCCAGATATGCCTGAAGGCTGTCTGAGGATGGGGATAGGTGGAACCCATCTTCTCCTCGGCGACGACCAGGGCCACATCTGCCACCCCGGAGGCCACATGCCACCACCCTGCGATGGGCGCAAAGACGCACGTACCTCCTCCGTTGAACACCCTGACGTAGGGTTTTCCCGCAGCGGCTGCGCCATCCAGCAGGTTCTCACCTTTCTGGTGTATCCCGTCGAAAGCGTCAGGAGCACTTCCCATAACCACCATGTCGATATCGCTCTTTTCGATACCTGCCTCCTCCATGGCCATCTTTGAAGCAAGATAGGATAGTTCCTTCCCGGTCTCCTTTAATCTCCTGCGAAACATGGTCATTCCGCCTCCGATCACTGCTACGTCCCTCATTTCTTCACCTCCTCGTGGTTGGAAAATATGGCTACGGCCCCGGTTCCGGATGGAATGCCTCTCCATGCCTGGGCGATCCCGACCTCCGCATCGGCAACCTGCCTCTTTCCTGCATGACCCCGGAGCTGGGTTACTATCTCAAGGGCCTTCTGTAAACCGGTTGCCTCCAGACAGTTGCCAACGCCCAGCGATCCTCCCGACACGTTCGTGGGAAGCGAACCTCCCTGGCCGAGCTCGCCTTCTTCCAGAAGATGAGCCGGTTCGCCCGGTCTTGCCAATTTCAACGCCTCGAGATGCTGGAACTCCTTGTAGGAGAACCTGTCATCCACCTCTGCGATGTCGATTTCCTTTCTGGGCCTACTGATACCCGCCATCTTGTATGCCATCTTCGATGCATCGGTTGCATAGGTCGCATCCATTCCCCGGGTCGAGAGCCACGGAGTCTCCGAGGACCAACCGAAGCCGGACAGATATATCGGATCGACACCCAGGCTCCTCGCCGTCTTGTCGTCGGCGAGGACGAAAGCGACGGCTCCGTCAACGTTCGGACTGATGTCCAGGTCCTTTAACGGCTTGAACAGATACTCGGAATCCATGACATCCTCCACCGATATCTTCGCCTCGTAATCGGCATAGGGATTGGCAAAGGCGTTCAGCTTGTTCTTGACAACCACCTCGGCGCACTGTTCTTCGGTGGTGCCGGTCTTTCGCAGATAATGCTGCATCTCCAATCCGGCCAGGAAATACGGGTGGATCCGCTCCTTTTCGTCGCTGCTTCCCACCAGGGGTTTGGGGCTCTCCTTGGTATATGTGGGGGAACCCGCATAATTGGGTCTTTCCACAGGCCCTGTGACGGGCCTTTCGAATACCGGATCATACGCATGCAGTACGATGTCTCCGAAGGTCAATAGGTCCGATACCTTGCTGTGGGCCTCCACTGCCACAATGTCCATGAGACCGGTCATTATCTGCATGTACGCATTACCCAGTCCAAATATACCATCTGCGCATACAGTACCGCAGGGACGCAGAACCGCACCGATCTGATCGGGTACGAATTCATCGAATATGCTGAATCCCTCCAGGTAATCCTCGGCACAGGTAATGAAGCTGTCAACGTCCTTTCGAGGATCGATTCCGGCGTCGACGTAGGCTTTTTGGCATGCCTCGTACATGAATTCCTTCCACTCCATATCCGGCGTCATGGAATTGAAATCAGTATGGCCAACTCCAATAACACATACTCTTCGTGTCACCATTTCACCTCATTGATTCGTTTTCAGAAATAGTCGAAAAATTGTTGAGTTCATGAACCATCAGTGAACGTAACAACTCATGTGAATTAAGAATTTCGGTGCTAAAAATATATTGAAGAACGAAGTAAATAGATATTTTATGGGTCCGGGAATATTAATACTGCCAAGATCGACCTAAATATTGCGCGAAATCACCAAACGCATGATCTCGGAGGTCCCCTCGTATATCTCCGTGACCTTGGCGTCGCGGAAGTACCTCTCCACCGGATAATCGGTAATGAAGCCGTAACCGCCGTGTATCTGTATGGCTTTCGTGGTCGTCCTCATCACCATCTCGGAGGCGAACAGCTTGGCCATTGCCGCCTCCTTTGTCACTTTCTTCCCGCTCTCCTTCATAAGGGCCGCACGGTACACGAGGCCCCTTGCGGCTTCGATCTCGGCAGCCATGTCCGCCAACGCAAATGAGATCGTCTGGAACCGGTTTATTGGTCTCCCGAACTGTTGCCTCTCCCCTGAGTACTTCTGGCATTCCTCGAAGGCGGCCCGCGCTATCCCCACAGATTGGGCAGCGATGCCCAGCCTTCCGCCGTCCAATGCCGAAAGCGATATCCTGAGCCCTTCCCCCTCACGCCCGAGCCGATTCTCCTCCGACACCCGTACATCGTTGAAGATCAGTTCAGAAGCGACGGAGGAATGCATTCCCAATTTATCCTCGTCCACGCCGTACGTATAGCCCTCCATTCCCTTCTCGACTATGAACGTTGAGTATCCATCGGTCCCCTTCTCCGGATCCGTAACTGCCAGAACGATGGCCGTTCCGGCCCTGCTGCCGTTCGTTATGAATATCTTGGTTCCGTTCAGCACGTATTCGCCACCATCCCTGACAGCAGTGGTCTTGACGGCTGAAACGTCCGAACCGGCCTCCGGCTCGGTTATGGCGAAGGCCCCTATGATCTCACCCCTTGCCAGCGGCCCGAGGAAACGCTCCTTCTGGTCCTCGGTACCGAAATGGAGGATCGGAAGCGCTCCCACGGACGTATGGACGGTTATGATAAGGCTAAGGGATCCCCATGCGCGCGCCAATTCTTCAGCCACGATCATATATGATAGACTGTCGGCCCCGGCACCGCCGTATCTCCGAGGTACAGGCACACCCATAAGGCCCATCTCACCCATCTCGCGAAGTAGTTCCTCCGGCCACCGGTGTTCCTTGTCCCATTCGGATGCTATGGGAATTATTCTCTCATCGGCATAGTTCCGAACAATCTCCCGTATCATCTTCTGTTCATCGTTCAACAGTACGTCCATGCACTCACCGGATCCTTCGTATTCGCCATTGCTGCGGGGGTAATTACGATCAAAGACGGAGGGGCGGCCCTTTCCGGGCCCATGTTAACCCACCCATCTTTGAAAACGGAATATCCATTATATCTCTCGGCCTATTCTCCCTTGAACTCGGCCTTCCTCTTACCGACGAAGGCATCCATTCCCTCTTTCTGATCGAATGAGGAGAAGAGAGCACCGAACTCCGCTGCCTCCAGATCGAGCCCCTGGCGTATCGTCATGTTCAGACCCTCGTTTATGACCCGTTTGGCATGCCTTATGGCCAGTGGTCCCTTGGATGCGATCTTCCTGGCCATTGCGAGAGCTGCCTCCAGAACGGGATCGTTATCCTGAACGGGGCGGCCACGTTCATCCCTTACAAGTTCGCCGCTCTCGTCGCGCCGATAACCCTCCACGAGCTGCTGCACGAGGCCAATCGCCAAGGCGTCCTCCGCGCTGATGATGTCCCCGGTGTATATCAGCTCCTTTGCCTTCCCCGCACCTACCAGACGCGACAATCGCTGTGTCCCGCCGAAACCGGGAATCACACCCAGGTTAACCTCGGGCTGGCCGAACTTGGCCGCGTTGGAGGCGATGCGAACGTCGCAGCTCATGGCAAGCTCGGTTCCACCTCCAAGGGCGAATCCGTTCACTGCAGCGATCACGGGCTTTTGAAGGGTCTCAATCTTGTCGAACACGGACTGTCCCCTCTTGGCGAATTCCTTACCCTCTTCCTCGTTCATATCCTTCATTTCCTTGATATCCGCACCAGCCACGAAAGCCCGGCCGGCGCCGGTCAGGACCGCGCAGAGGGAGTCGTCCTTGGCTATATCGTCCAGAACACCGTCCAGCTCCCCGAGCAGGGCAGAGTTCAGCACGTTCATGGGGGGATTGTTGATTGTAATGATCGCAATCCTTCCCTCTCTCGTAACGTCGATCAGGTCATCACTCTCCTATTCGATACATACCGTCCATCTTCAATTATCACATATCTCGAGCTTCCAAGTAATTCGAACATCGGTCTATTTCGAGTAATCATAGAAGCCCATTCCCGACTTCCTCCCGAGATAGCCCGCATTCACCATCTTCCGGAGAAGGGGACAGGGCCTGTACTTGGAGTCGGCAAAACCTTCGTGGAGAACCTCCATGATGAAGAGGCACACGTCTAGGCCGATGAGGTCCGCAAGGGCAAGAGGCCCCATGGGATGGTTCATACCCAGCTTCATCACGCCGTCGATGGCCTCCTTTGATGCGACCCCTTCCATGAGGCAGTACACCGCCTCGTTTATCATTGGCATCAGGACCCTGTTGGAGATGAAACCGGGATAATCGTTCACCTCGATGGGAACCTTGCCCATCTCTTTTGCCAGTTCCATTATCGTATCCGCGGTCTCGCGTGATGTTCGAAGGCCGTTAATGACCTCCACGAGCTTCATTATGGGGACCGGATTCATGAAATGCATCCCGATGAACCTGTCTGGCCTATCGGTTGCCGCAGCCATGCTGGTAATGGGAATGGTGGATGTGTTGGAGGCCAGAATGGTCTCCGGTGGGCATATTCCGTCCAGCTCCGAGAATACCTTCTTTTTCAATTCGGCATTCTCGATTATGGCCTCAATAACGAGGTCGCAGTCCCGAAGATCCTCCATATCCACCGTGGTACCGATCCTCGCCATCACCTCTGCCTTCTCCTCCTCGGTCATCCTTCCCTTCGCCACGCTCCTTGCGAGAAACCTGTCGATGCTCGCAATGCCATTTTGCACGAATCGCTCCTCGATGTCTCGTATTATCACGTCATAACCGCTCTTAGCCGATACCAGGGCGATCCCGTGGCCCATGGTTCCCGCGCCGAGAACTCCTATCTTCTTTATAGCCATAACCAATCCTCCTTGCACTCTATTTTGTTCCATATTTCCAATAAATATCATAAACGATCTCGATCAATTTCATCGCTACATTTCCACGATCATCGCAACGGCGTTGCCTCCGCCCAGGCAAAGGGTGGCAAGACCTCTTTTGGCATTTCGGTCCTTCATGGCATACAGCAGGGTGGTGAGGACCCTCGCACCGCTGGCCCCTATTGGATGGCCCAGTGCAACGGCACCTCCGTGAACGTTGAATATATCATCGGGTATTGAAAACTCTTTCTGCATCGCCACCGAGGCCGAGGCAAAGGCCTCGTTATGCTCGAAGAGGTCCAGGTCGGCAATGGTCAGATCATTCCGCTCCAGTATCTCCCGGGTCGCGGGTACGGGTGCCTCCATGACATCTTCGGGTTTGCAGCCGGACGTGTGATAATCCCTTATCGTCGCCAGTATCGGCACACCGAGCTCCTCCGCCTTCGTCCTGGACATTACCACCACGGCGCAGGCCCCGTCCGAGATCTGGGATGCGTTTCCCGCCGTTACGAGCCCGTCCTTCTTGAACACCGGCCTCAATCTCCCCAGCTTCTCCACCGTCGAATCCACCCGTATCCCCTCGTCCCGGTCGAATATGATCGGGTCTCCCCTTCTCTGCGGTACCTCCACGGGGAAAACCTCCCCGTCGAACTTTCCTGCATCCCAGGCTCTTGCGGCCAGAAGATGACTCCTTGCCGCGAAGGCGTCCACCTCTTCCCTGGTCAGACCGTAATGCTCAGCTATCCGTTCACCGGTAATGCCCATATGGAAATCGTTATATTTCTCCCAGAGGCCATCGTACACCATTCCATCCACGATCTCCCCGTTGCCCATCCGGTAACCGCTGCGGGCCTTGTAGAGGTAATAGGGGGCCTGGCCCATGTTCTCCATACCTCCGGCGACCAGTATCGAATATTCACCGGCCTTTATCGAGTTGGCCGCCAGCATTACGGATTTCATACCGGAGCCGCATACCTTGTTTATGGTGAAACAACCTCTGCTCACCGGGATACCGGCTCCAAGAGCCGCCTGGCGGGCGGGATTCTGTCCCTGGCCGCCCTGTAGGACCATCCCCATTATTACCTCCTCGACATCATCCACGGTAATGTTTGCTCTTCTGACCGCTTCCCCGATTACTATGCTTCCGAGCTTCGTCGCGGGAACATCGGCAAGGCTTCCGTTGAATCTTCCAAGGGGTGTTCGTACTGCGGATACGATGACAGCTTCATTCATGATATCATACCTTCCACTCAATGAATCGTCTATCTGGATTTCCCTCTATATACAATCCATGATCGAATATTACCTTCCCGTAACGAGGAAGGCCGGCTCGTCAATGCGTTTTTCCTTGATATTTTTTTTTATCGTTAATGGAGGACTATGAATCGGGGCCCCCTGCCATCCTTCATCCACGGAATCGTGCTATCAAACGGAAGAGAGGTATTGACTGAGATCTCATCCGGGGAATTCCTGGATACCACAGGGTCTCGTGTAAAGCCGAGCCCTCCTGGCTCGACTTTACCAGGAAGACGGGCCAGCAAGCCTCGTCTTCACGTATCAAGGGACCTGAGGCCACGAAAAGAAAAAAAAACCTGCTTCCGGCAAACATCAGATACTGAAGAACGTCCCCAACTGATGACTCGAAAGTAGATGTGTCTCCCACTGCGAGAATATGAGATTGTTTGGCGGGAAAAGCTGTGGAAGGGCCAGGAACAACACCGTGAGAAACACCAGCGGTACGATCTGCATCATCAGGTTATCGTCGGTGTGGAACAACCGTTCCGACAGGTTCATCTGCTTTACCCTGCGGAGAATGACATGCCGATGCTCCAGGTCATACAGCATCTCCTTTCTGAGACCCCAGGATATCCTCACGTTGAGGGATTCGGCCATCACCGTGATGAAACCTGCCATGAGGGCAAGGATGGGATTGCCGAGCCATACGAAGTAAAGAAAGGAACACATGAGCACGGCCAGGGAATAGATATAACGCCGCCTCATTCCCTGGATGGTCCGGATCTCACCCAGTAGAGGGTCGCCCAGGGACGCGGACAACATTATGGGCACGGCTATGAACTCCGGAAGGCCGACCTCGGTCAGAAGACAGAGGATCATGGAACCGACCAGCGTCCAGATATAGGCGGCGATGGTCCCCTTCTCATGGCTGCGCTGCATGAAGAACTGGGCTCCTTTGCAGAGCCGCCAGAACTCCAGGGGAAAGGGAATGAGCATGAAGAGCAAAACCAGGAAGAGAGCACGGTGCATCCTGAAGGGACCGATCTCGAAGACGATGTCCGGGAAGAAAAAATAGAGTATAAGAAGCGAGGACGATAGATGCACGCCTCGTCTGACGACGCGACCCTTTCGACCAAGCTTGTGCTTGAACTCCAGTATCTTGCCCTTCTCATAGGCCGTGGAGGTGCCTTTCTTCTTCCCCATGGAACCTCGTATAATATATGTTTCTATAAATAAGTTATTTAACATTCAGCCGAATCGAAGGAGCAGAAGAGCCCGCAGATACGAGATCCCCTCACTCATGAAATAATGCGTCAACGTTAATTATTATTATCTCATGCGGAAGTATTAGGTGTAGAATCACCTCCAAAGGAAGAATGTTTTTCCTAAAGAGATGAAAAAATACAAATATGGATTCGTATATTAAAAAGGGGAATCGACCATGAACAATACTCCCGTACACCCCCTGTACAAGATGGGATAAAGGAGCCTCGACTGCTAGCCCTGTACGAAGATAATAGACGGTCCTCCCCCGGAGAGGGCCGGGAGCTGGTAGGGCGATAGAAAATTCGGGGGCGAGTGTGGCATACATACGATGCACAAGGACACGCCGAGCCCGAAGATCGAGTAGGCCGGTGTATACTGTACGGACCTTAATAAATGGAGGATGTCTGAGATGGGCGAGCATACTGTATCGTGCATAGAGTGCGGAAGAACATTCGAGGGTTATTCGTTGAGCTGCCAGTGCGCCTCGTTTCTCCGGGCGAAATACGCAAGGCCGCTCACCGTGAGGAATCTGCCTGGATTATGGAAATACGTGGACTGGCTCCCGTGCCAGGAACCACTGGATACCAGATCCGGGCCCATTTCCTATCGCAGTACGGGTTTGGGCAGAGAGCTCGGTCTCGAAAATCTGCACGTTGCCTTTACGGGATACTGGCCGGAGCGCGGCGCCGAGAACATGACTTGCTCCTTCAAGGACCTCGAAGCCAGTCCCACCGTGGCAAGGGCACGGGAGAACGGTGTCGGGAACCTCGTCATAGCATCCGCCGGGAACACGGGACGCGCATTCTCCCACGTATCGAACCTTACGGGATTTCCCGTGTATATCACCGTGCCGGAATTCGGTATCAAGGACATATGGACCCCCGAGGAAGGCGGCGACAACGTTCACCTGATCTCCGTTCAGGGGGATTACTTCGACGCCATTCATCTCAGTAGAAGGATCACGGAGGAACGCGGCATATTGCCCGAAGGCGGCGCGAAGAACGTTGCCAGGCGGGACGGTATGGGTACGGTAATGCTCGAATGTGCAACGCAGATAAAACGAATCCCGGACCATTACTTCCAGGCCATCGGCTCCGGACCCGGCGCCATCGGAAGCCTCGAGATGGCCCGCAGGCTCAGGGATCAGGGCTATTCCGGATGGCCCAGGCTGCACCTGTCGCAGAACCTTCCCTTCGCTCCCATGGTGAAAGCGTGGCAGGCGGGAAGGAATGTGCTGATACCCGAGGAGGATATGCCCGATCCCGAGGAGAGCATACGGGAGATATACGCCAAGGTGCTTTCGAACAGAAAACCGCCCTATTCCGTGACCGGGGGGGTGTATGATGCTCTCAAGGATACCGACGGCCATACGTACGGTGTTACGAATGAAGAGGCCTTTACGGCAAAGCGGATGTTCGAGGACCTGGAGGAGATAGATATCCTGCCCGCACCTTCCGTTGCAGTTGCCTCCCTTCTCAAGGCCGTGGAGCTGGGGAACGTCGAGGAGAATGATCACATACTGCTCAATATAACCGGCGGCGGCGTGAAGCTTCTGAAGGAGGATATCGGCACACATCATATCAAACCCCGAGCAGTGGCGAAAGGGCCCGACGTCGATCTGGAGGAGCTCTTTTGAATTTCGAATCGGAGAGAAGCGCGCGCATAGCTCCTATCCCGGCCATAGAGATCAAGCGCAAATGCACGGAGCTGCGATCGCGGGGAGAGAGGATCATCGACCTGAGCATAGGCGATACCGATTTCAATGCCCCCCACTCGTTCCTCGACGGGGTGAAACGGGCATTCGATGATGGTCTCACGCACTATACACTATCCCAGGGCATAACCGAACTGAGGGAGCGGATAGGCAAGCGATACGGAGCCCGGCCCGAGGAGGTGCTTATAAGCGGCGGGGGAAAGGAAGGGATATTCAGTTTTTTCCTATCCATGGTGAACGAGGGAGACGAGGTCATCATCCCGGACCCGTCGTGGCCTCCATACAGGGCCTACTCCTCTCTGTGCGGCGCCCGCACGAGAACTGTGGTGACCGAGATATCCGAGGATTTCGAACCGTCCCCGGAAGCCATCAAGGAGAGCATCGGCCCAAGGACGAAGCTGCTGGTCATCAATTCGCCGAACAACCCCACCGGTGCGGTCTATGGAAAGGAGCTCATAAGGACCGCCGCCGAGCTTGCGGACGATCATGATTTTCTACTCCTCAGCGATGAGATATATTCCAACTACGATTACTCCGGTGAGTTCATATCGGCCAGGGACTATGGCGAGAACGTCATGGTCATCGACGGATTCTCCAAGACCTATTCCATGACCGGCATACGCCTATGCTATCTGGTGGGCGGAAGTGAAGTGATGAAGGTCGTGAACAAGATACACGGCTTCAACATGGGAAATGCTCCCTCCCTCTCGCAACACGGCATAATGGACGTACTGGCTGAAGACGATTACCGCAGGGATTGCAGGGACGAAATGAAAAGGCGCAGGGATATGGTATGGGATGTTCTCAACGATGTTCCCGGCCTCACCGTCAACAGGCCGAGAGGGGCGTTCTACATGTTCCCGGGGTACGAAGGTGGATCGCCGTCCACATTCCTTTGCGAGGACATTCTGGGGAGAAAAAAGGTCGCCCTGGTCCCGGGCATAGGCTTCGGGGCGGAAGGGCATTTCAGGATCGCATTTTCACAACCCTACGACCTGTTAAGGGAGGGTGTGGAAGCTATCGCGGATTATTTCGAAGGGGCAGACCATGAGCGTAAGTGAGAGGATAATCAGCATACTCAAGAACGAAAAAATAACCTTCGGGGTCACAGTGCCCTGTGTTCTCCTGGACGAGCTCATCAACATCATGGCCTCCGACCCGGAGATGACCCACGTTCCGGTGACCCGGGAGGAGGAGGGAATGGGTATCTGTGCAGGTGCTCATCTCGCAGGAAAGACCCCCTTCGTGGCGATGCAGAACTCCGGCCTCGGTAACTCGGTCAATGCCCTGTGTTCGCTGCTCCAGTTCTACGAGATGCCGCTTCTTATGCTGATAAGCCACCGGGGGACCATCGGCGAGAAGATAGCGGCACAGAAACCCATGGGAAGGGCGGTGCCGGGTATACTAGATGTGCTCGGCATAGAATACCGGACCCTTCGGGGACCGGATGACGTGGAGGAGATACGCACTCTGATATCCAGGGCACGGGAGACCTCTTCGCCGGTCGCAGCACTCATGCCCTTCTCCTTCTGGAGGGGGATCCCATGAAACGGATCGAGGTCATCGGAGAGATCGCCGGGGCCGCGCGTGATGAGCTCATCGTCTGCAATATCGGATTTCCCTCGAGGGAGCTCCACGAGGTAATGGACAGGGAGGAGAACTTCTACATGATGGGGTCCATGGGACTCGCTTCTTCAATTGGCCTGGGACTCGCGCTGAACACGAAGAGAAAGGTCTGGGTCATCGACGGTGACGGCAGCGTGCTGATGAACCTCGGGACCCTCTCGACCATTTCCAGCCAATATCCGGAGAACCTTACTCTCATCATTCTGGACGATTCGTCATACGGGTCCACCGGATGTCAGCCCACCCATACGTCCGGAAGGACCGATCTTGCCGAGATCGCACGCGGAGCCGGTATGGAAAGCGTCAAGAACGTGCCTTCCCGTGAGCTTCGCGACGTTCTGGCATCCCAGAGGGAGAGGCCGGGGCCCCACGTGATGATAGTTAAGTTCCAGCCGGGAAATGCACCGGTACCCACGATTCCGCTATCCCCTGTAGCGGTAAAGACAAGATTTGCAAAAGCGGTCTCTCACCCATGAACGGAGCGAAACGGATATGAAACTCTTCGAGTACCAGGCGAAGGAGCTCATAGGGAATGCCGGGATACCCGTTCCAAAGGGGATGGTGATCGGCTCCGCGGCCGAGCTGGCCGAAGCGCTTCGAGAAGTTCCGCCGCCGCTGGTGATAAAATCCCAGGTGCTGAGTGGTGGCAGGGGAAAGGCGGGCCTCATCCGTTTCGCCTCCAACGTGAATGAGGCGGAGAGAGAAGTGACACATTTGTTCGACCTTCCAACGAGGATCCAGAAGCTCCTCATCGAGGAGAAACTGGACGTAGGAAGGGAGATATATATCTCGGTCACCGTGGATCCCGTCACCGCCTCACCCCTCCTGATCGTGTGCCCGGAGGGGGGAATGGATATCGAGGAGATCAATCAGCGTTTCCCCGAAAGGATCATCCGGGAACGAATTGACATATGGAGAGGATTGGCAGGATACCAGGCAAGGGACGTGATGTACCGGTTGGGACTGGATAAGGGACTGATACGCCAGGGGACGCAGATACTGAAACAGGTTTATTCTCTGTTCCGTGACCATGATGCCGAGCTCGTGGAAATAAATCCTCTCGTTATAACAGAACAGGGAAAGATCGTTGCCGCGGATGCCAAGTTCAACATCGATGACAATGCCAAGTTCCGTCAGGCATTTTTTTCAAGGTCCAGGGACCACTTCGACCGGGATCTGGAGTTCGAGGCCTTCTCCGGCGGATTGACCTACATCCATCTGGAAGGAAATATCGGTATCATGAGCGCCGGGGCGGGACTGACCATGGCCGTTCTGGACCTCATCGCTCATTTCGGAGGGCGGGCGGCCAATTTCCTCGAGTTCGGGGGAGCCCTCTACGAGCGTGCCCGGGAGGCTATGAAGATAACGCTCTCCAATCCTTCGGTGAACGTCGTTCTCATTACCACCTTCGGCCTCATTGCCAGGGCCGACGTCATAGCACAGGGGATATCCCGTGCCATGCAGGAATTCGAGCCGGTGGTTCCCGTCGTTGCGGCGGTTCGTGGAACCGGTGAGGAGAAGGCGATGGAGATACTCCGGGACGCCGGACTGACGCCGTACGCGGACCTGGAGGAGGCGGTGAAGGAGGCCGTTAGACTATCGAAGGAGGGGAGAGCATAGGAGTGTTCATCTCGAGGGATTCCCGCGTGGTTGTGCAGGGCATAACGGGAAAGGAGGCCCGCTTCTGGACCGGACATATGCTGCGTTCGGGTACCAAGATCGTTGCGGGGGTCACGCCGGGAAAGGGAGGGGAGAGCGTCGAGGGGATACCTGTATTCGATTCCATGAGGGAAGCGGCATCCGAGAATGACATTGATACCTCGGTGGTCTTCGTTCCCGCCCCCTTTGCCAAGGATGCGGTGTTTGAGGCGCTGGATGCGGGATTGCGGAATGTGGTCGTCCTTGCGGATGGCATACCCGTTCACGATTCCATGGAGATGAGAAGGCTGGCAATGTCGCTGGATGCCATGGTCACAGGGGGCAATACGGCGGGTTCCATCACGCTGGGAGAGGCTATGCTGGGTTTCATACCGTACTGGCTGGAGCACGTCTACCGCCCCGGGCATATCGGAATGATGACGCGAAGCGGTTCCCTCACCAACGAGGTGGCCTCCCAGGTGGTCCGGGGAGGATTTGGTTTTTCGTCGATAATCGGCATAGGCGGAGATCCAGTACCGTGCACCCGCTTTTCCGAGCTCCTGCCACTGTTCCAGGAAGATCCGGAGACGCATGCGGTGGTCATGGTGGGAGAGGTGGGAGGGACCATGGAGGAAGAGGTCGCAGAGGTGGTGATGGAGGGACGGTTCAGTAAGCCGCTGGTATCGTTCATAGCCGGAAGGACAGCGCCCACGGGAAAGAGGATGGGTCATGCCGGGGCGATAATCTCGGCGGGAAAGGGAACTGTCAGTTCCAAAATAGAGGCTCTGGAGAGGGCAGGATGCCGGACCGCCCCGAGAGCGAGCCTGATAGGGGGGCTGCTGAGGGAGGAACTGGGTGGGGACGGAGGATAGAATTTTTATTGGAGTTGTAGCTTTTAGTTGAAAACAACTCTTCGATATGACACACGGTCATACGAGAGTATCGCTGAACGACAACGTTTCATTCTCTCCCTGATGGCGACAACTGCGCGTTCAATGCGTTTCCTGCACCTTTCGAGGAATCCGCGGACGGAGAAGAACAGGGTCCAGTTATCGGGTTCTGACTTCTGGCGGTCTATAACGCCAATCTCCGCCAGTTTCCGGAGAACCCGGGCGGTGCGTTTGTTGCCCCAGTGGTATCTCCTGGCCATGTAGGTGTTCACCAGATTCTGCTGTCGTGCGAAGCCGTCGAAATGGTGAATAAGGACGTGTAGTAGTAATTTTGCTTCGGCCCTGGAGATTTCGTCGATCAATCTTCTCTCGATGACCTTTACCAGTCTCTTGAATTCCCTCTTTTTCTGTTTTCTGTTAGTTTTGCTCATTGTATTGCTCCCGTTGTTCTTTTTTGTGTAGGTCACGGGTAACGGAGGTCCCATGACGAAGTGGACAAATGCTCGTGGAAGGTATAAAGGTTGTCCAGGGGGAGGGAGGTGAGTGAAAGTATAACATTGGGCACTGGCCTGTGAGAGATAGGGTTAAAGCAAGATGGGATCTGTCGGGCGTATTTTGGAACATTTGACAGCATGAAAAATGTTTTTAAAAGCATTCCCCCTATATGGGAATGC
>CAYRFL010000001.1:0-119583 GCA_964423515.1 uncultured archaeon | reverse complement strand
GTATGTATATATTATCAAGTACTTCATGATCTGGAGGAGGACGGTTCTCATGAGGGAAGTGGTGCTGAAGATCAAGGTTCCGAACAGCTGGGTCGCCGAGGTGGGCAAGAGCTACGAGAATGCAATTACGTTCATTGACTGCATGCCCTTTGACGATGAGGGTGGAAAGGGCCTCATCAAGATAATGTCACCCCCGGAGGAGCAGGACGAGGTCATCGATATCATCAAAGGTCATCAGAATGTGGAACAGATCGACATATCGCCATCCCCGGACGGTGGCATCATCGCTTCCGTGGTCTGCCGTAACAAATGCGGTGCCTGCAAGTCCCTGATGGATTCCAGTTGCTTTCTTCTAAGGGCTTCCTCGGGTACGGAAGGGTACGTCGAATGGACGATACTCGCCGGAGAGGAGGGTTCACTTACGGGCCTTATTGAGAATCTTCGAGGCCACGGTTGCGAAGTGGAGCTGAAGAAGACCACTCGTATCACTAAACGTAACATCCTTACGGAAAGACAGGCGAATATTATCCACGTGGCTTTCGAGAAGGGTTATTACGACATGCCCAAGAGGATAACAATCCAGGAACTGGCCGGTCATTTCAACGTATCACCTTCCACCGTGGCTGAGATCATACAACGCGGAGAGAAGAAGATCATATGGCAGTTCCTCTACAAAGTATGAATCACTCTTCTTAATGGACCCAAACAGATCCCGACATGAAAAACGATTTTTTATTGATAACGGGATTCCAACGTTACCCGACCCGATCAGGGTATAATGATTAACTGGTCGTAGGCACTGCCCACATGGAGTGCCCGAATATGTTCGGGACAACCCTTTTATTACCGTAGCCAAATCCCCCCCGGATTTGACCATCCATTTACTTTATAGCCTACACTATATAATTCGTTCCGATAAATGTTGAAAAAAAGTATCAAGGGTGTAACATCATGTCGATAAAGGTACTGATAGTTGGAGGCGTCGCAGGCGGCGCAAGCACGGCGACCCGTGCCAGAAGATTGAGCGAAGAAGCGGAGATAATTCTATTCGAAAGGGGCGAGTACATATCCTATGCCAACTGCGGACTGCCCTACTATATCGGCAAGGAGATAACCGAACGGGACGATCTCCTGGTGACCACTCCGGAACTGCTGATAAACCGGTTCAACATAGATGTGAGGACCTTTTCGGAAGTTACGGGGATCGACCGTGCAAACAAGCAGGTTACCGTCAGGAACCATGTCGAGAACAGAACCTATACCGAAAGTTATGACAAGCTCGTTCTCTGCCCCGGGGGTCGACCCATAAAACCACCCCTTCCGGGGATAGATCTCGACAGCATATTCATACTCTGGACCATCCCGGACTCGGACCGGATCAAGGCGATCATAGACGAGAAGAAACCACGCTCCGCCGTGGTCATCGGGGGAGGGTTCATCGGCCTCGAGATGGCCGAGAATCTCATCGCAAGGGGCATGGAGGTCACCGTGGTGGAGATGCTTGACCAGGTCATGCCGCCACTGGACTTCGAGATGGCGTCAATCGTCCATTCCCATATAATCGAGAACGGCTGCCGCCTTCATCTGTCCGATGCGGTCAGTTCCTTCCGCAAAGAGGGCGACCTGACCGTGGTGACAACAAAGGGCGGAGCCGAGATAGAATGCGACATGGTCATCCTCTCCATAGGCGTGAGGCCCAACAACGAGCTGGCCAGGGACGCCGGCCTTGAACTCGGCGATCGGGGCGGAATTAGGACAAACCCACACATGTTGACCTCGGATCCCGACATATATGCAGCCGGCGACGTGGTGGAAGTAAAGGATTTCATATCCGGGCAGCCGGCGATGATACCCCTTGCCGGGCCCGCCAACAAGCAGGGCCGCATAGTGGCGGACAATATCTTCGGCCGAAGATCCGTCTTCAAGGGAACCCAGGGGTCGGCGGTGGTAAAGGTATTCGACATGACGGTCGCGCTCACAGGGAACAACGAGAAGATACTCGGACGATACGGTATGCCCTACCTCATATCATATACGCAATCGGGTTCCCATGCGTCATACTATCCCGGATCGCAGATGATGAACGTCAAGCTCATTTTCACGCCCGACGATGGCAAGATTCTGGGGGCCCAGATAGTGGGAATGGAGGGAGCCGACAAACGCATAGACGTTCTGGCAACGGCCATAAGGGCCGGCATGACGGTCTTCGACCTGGAGGAACTGGAACTCGCATATGCGCCCCCCTATTCTTCGGCCAAGGACCCCGTGAACATGGCGGGATTCGTCGCCAGCAACATCCTTCGAAAGGACGTTGAGAACGTTTACTGGAACGAGGTCGATTCCCTAAACGCAGAAGAAGAGGTACTTCTGGACGTTCGTGATGACGAGGAGCTCGAGATGCACGGACCGCTGGACGGAGCAGTGCACATTCCCCTCAACGAACTGCGTCGGAGACTATCGGAACTCGATACGGATAGAAAATACATCGTTTATTGCGCCATAGGCCAGCGCGGATATATCGCCTGTCGGATGCTCATTCAGAACGGCTTTTCGTGCAAGAACCTCAGCGGTGGCTATAACATATACGCGGCTCCCCGGGTCGATCTGGACACCATTACCCCCAGTACCCCCTGCGAGGGTGAGCTCATGGAGAGAATGCCCGGTATGGCGGATGTGGATGTCGATTTTGCTGTAAATGCCTGCGGGGTCCCGTGCCCCGGCCCCATCATGAAGCTCAGTAAGAAGATAAACGAGATGGAGGACGGCAACGTACTGAAGATAACCGCATCCGACCGCGGCTTTGCCTCGGATGTCCCCGGATGGTGCTCCAAGAGCGGGAACCAACTTCTGTCCCTGTCATCCGAGAAGGGGATATTTACCGCCATAATCCGGAAGGGAAGGCCGCCTGCCGACATCTGTGAAGGAGAGAGCGATGAACCGGAAGACGATGGAGATGAACAAATGAGCAAAACAGCCATAACGATAAACACTGCAGAGCCAAAGAACCTGTTTCCCGCATTCATCCTGGCGTCCAGCGCTGCGGCGTCGGGTGACGAGGTCATACTGTATTTCACCCCCAATGCGGCACCGGCCCTCAAGAAGGGTGTGCTGGAGAGCATGGAGATGGAGGGCATGCCCAACATGTCCGACCTCGTTGAGGGAGTGGCCTTCATGGACGGGCGGTTCCTCCTTTGCGAGCTGGCCCTCAAGACGGGGGATCTAACGGCCGAGGAGCTCCGGGAAGAGGTGGAAGTAGTGGGCGTTACCACCTTCGTTGTGGCCGCCCAGGGTGCAAAGATGACCTTTTCATTCTGAGTAGAGTGGTAGAAAAAAGGTGAGTGAACATGACGAAGATAGACAAGAAACTGGACTGCAAGGGCCTATCCTGCCCCATGCCGATATTGAAACTGGCAAAGACAATGAAGGGTATGAACAGCGGAGAAGTTCTTGAGATGGAGGGAACCGATCCCGGTTCCAAGAACGATGTCCCGGGATGGTGCAAGAAGACGGGACACAAATTTCTGGGACTCAAGGAAGAGCCCGGCGTCAACAAGTTCTATATCCAGCACAAATAGGGAGTTGATCTTCTCTCCCTGGGGCGAATGGATCGGGGCCGAGGGTAACGAATTATGCCCGGTAATGCCCCGTAATTTCTCTTTGATGTACTGAACTTACATTCAGGAATATATTACGAAAAAGTCCAAAATGAAATATGTATCAACAAGGAGGCAGTACAGAATGACGGAAAAAGGGTCAAATGAAGAGGCACCCGAATTCGACGAAGAATACGAGGGAGTCGAGGATGAAGTGCCGGACTTCGGTGATGACGAAGTACGCGACTTCGGTGATGACGAGGTTCCGGACTTCGGTGATGACGAAGTGCCCGACTTCGATGACGAGGTTCCGGACTTCGGTGACGAAGTACCCGATTTCGGGGATGCGGATATTCCCGGGACACAGGACGACGGACCGAAAGACAAGGGGATCGTCGGTGGTCTCTTCGATAAGATATTCGGAAGTTCCTGGGAGATGTGGATAGGCAGCATCCTGCTGGCCACGCTGAGCATCTGCCTGTTCGTGATCAAATCGCCCTGGGGCTCCAGCGGCGGTCTCGTGAACTGGGGGACAATCTCTTCGGAGTCATGGGGTCTTCCTTCGGGAAGTCCGCAACGGACATCGCCGATCACAGGTATGCGATGCTCTCCATCGTGATGCTGATGGGTGCTCTGGGAAGCGCCCTTCTGGGCAGGGAATTCGCCGTCCGCGTCTCGCCGGTACCCGAGCTCGGAAAGGGTCTTCTGGGCGGTCTTTTCATGGGGATCGGCTGCGTACTGGGCATGGGATGCACCGTGGGAAATTTCTTCAGCGGTCTTGCAGCACTCTCGGGAGGTGCGATCATATTCGTCCTCGGTCTCATGATCGGGGTGTTCGTCGCTGTGAAATACCTCCTGTGGGAGATGGAGAAACGCCCGGGATGGAGCTCCGGGAAATCCTGGACGTTCCTTGAGGCCAGGAAAGAGGGCACTTCCTTCCAGCCCCTAGTGGGAGCAATAGTGATCATCCTTGGCGTGGCGATAGCTTTCAGTTACGACACGGCCGTGGACGCGGAGAGGGTGCTCATAGGCTTCGTTCTCATCGGCCTGCTCATCGGTATCATTCTGCAGAGGTCCCGCTGGTGCATAGTACGGGCATTGCGCGAGACGTTCATGACGGGAGATGCCGAGCCCACCGTGGCAATTCTCGCCGGAGTGATCGTGGGTATGATCGGTTTCACGACGCTCAAGTTCATGGGCGTCGGAAGCGAGATGAGCATGGTGGCGGCCAACTTCTGGGTGCCCGCCATCGTCGGCGGAATAATATTCGGATTCGGAATGACCATCGCAGGGGGATGCACCGTTGGTGCGACCTGGCGCTCGGGAGAGGGACATGTCAAGCTGTGGCTGGCCCTTCTGGGGATCGTCATAGCCGGACCGCTTACGGCGGAATACATCAAACCGGGTTTCTTAGAGATGCTGCCCGCTTCCATGAACAGGCAGGTTTTCCTTCCTGATCATTTCACGTACTCCGGCTCCATCGTGATAATGCTCGCGATATTCCTGCTGTGGTACATATTCGTGAACTGGAACGAGCGGACCGGCAAGTTCGCAGCAATATAGGGGGTGAAAAAGCATGACGAAAGAAGACAAGATTATCGCTGTGGTCTGCGTTGTGATACTGATAGCTTCTCTGGCATTCTTCTCGATTTTGAAGGATGACGGGGGCACGGAGGCTGAGGTTACAGAGGCCGGTGACGTCCTAGGGGCCACACGGGCCTTTCTTGCATCGGGAAAGAACACCATGATAACGGCCGAGGCGCTACATGCCAACCTGGATGACGGCTTTCAAGGGAACGACCCGTATATATTAAGCATAAGGGGTACTGCCGATTACGAGGCTGGACACATACCTGGTGCGGTGAACATAGGTTTTCGAAGCGTGTTCACCGAAGAGAACATGTCGAAGCTGCCCAAGAACAAGGAGATAGTGGTCGTCTGCTATACCGGTCACACGGCGAGCCAGATAACAGCCCTTCTGAATATGAACGGTTACAATGCGCTGTGCCTGAAATGGGGGATGAGCTCATGGTCCTCAGATCCCACGGTGAATGCGGGGAAGTATTACATACCCCCTACTACCGACTATCCCAGCGTCTCCGGGAGCGAACCGGGTTCATGGACGCGTGGCCGAACGAGATGCGGTGGCGACGAGCCCGCCCCCGCTGCTGAAACCGCGGATAATGGAGATTCCGGACCCGTGGACCTCCGAGCAGAGATACACAACTATCTCTCCCTCGGTAACCCTCCAGCAATGAAGGCGGCCGACCTTTCCGCCAACCTTGACGACGGCGACAGCTCCAACGATCACTTCATACTCAGCATCCGCTCGGCGTCCCAGTACGAGGTGGGGCACATACCGGGCGCGGTCAATATAGGGTTCAAGACACTCTTCACAGATGAGAACCTCTCCAAGCTACCAAAGGATAAAAAGATCGTAGTCGTATGCTACACGGGTCACACGGCCAGTCAGGCAACCGCTTTGCTCGGTGTGAACGGTTACGACGCGGCCCCTCTGAAATTTGGCATGACCGGATGGAGCAGCAACAGCACAGTCGCCCCATCCGCCTATGTCAAGGCAACCGCCGCTCATAATTTTCCCGTTGTGAAGGGAGAGGAACCTGGCGACATGAGCACGGGGGTTATCGCCGATACTTCCGAGGTCATCCACACGGCAACCACCGATTTCCTCGGTGCCGGTAAAAATACAATGATAACCGCCGAAGCCCTTTACAACAACCTCAATGACAACTACGCCGGTAACGACCCCTACGTCCTGAGCATAAGGAGCCCGGAGCAGTACGAGATCGGTCACATACCCGGAGCCGTTAACATACCCTTCCGCAGCGTGTTCACAGAGGAGAACATCTCCCAGCTGCCTACGGGCAAGGACATTGTTGTTGTTTGCTACACCGGACACACCGCCAGCCAAGTCACGGCCATGCTGAATGTCCTTGGTTATAATGCTCTTTGCCTGAAGTTCGGAATGGCTTCCTGGTCCTTCAACAGCTCGGTGGCGCCCCACTTCTATGATCCGTCCACGGTCACCGACTACCCAGTGGTTACTGGACCCGAGCCAGGGACCTTCAGGACCCGGCAGTGCGGTGACGACGACGATGACGACGAAGGCGACGTGGAGGACTTTACCACTGGCTCCGTATTCGACATTGCAAGGGTTGCCTGCAACAACTACCTGTTGTTGGGTAAACCCGCGGCCATGAAGGCCAGCGCATTATACGCCACGTTGAACGACGGGAACACCACCAACGACCCGTACCTCTTAAGCATACGCTCGTCCTCCCAATACGAGAAGGGACATATTGCCGGTTCAGTCAACATGGGCTTCAGCAGCATGTTCGACGAGGGAAACCTGGCGAGCTTGCCCACCGACAAACAGATCGTGGTGATATGCTACACGGGCCATACCGCAAGCCAGGCCACCGCACTTCTGAATATCAACGGTTTCGATGCCGTACCCTTGAAGTTCGGCATGACTGGCTGGACAACCAACGCCACTATCGCCCCCTCCAAGTACGACAGGCCAACCGCATGCCACAACTATCCCGTGGTTGTCGGAGAGGTGCCCGGCGTCCTGGCGGACGGTATTCTGGCGGCCACGGACAAGGTCATACTGGACGCCACCACATCGTTCCTTGCGGCTGGCAAGTCCACCTTTATAACCGCCGAGGCGCTCTACAACAACCTCAATGACAACTACGGCGGCAACGATCCGTATGTTCTGAGCATCCGGAAGGCCGCAGATTACGAGGCCGGACACATCCCAGGATCCGTTAACATCGGCTTTAGGAGCGTGTTCACGGAGGAGAACATCAGCAAACTGCCCACGGGCAAGGACATCGTCGTGGTCTGCTATACCGGGCACACCGCCAGCCAGGTGACCGCCATGCTCAATGTCATGGGCTACGAGGCCATGTGCCTCAAATTCGGCATGTGTTCCTGGTCCACGTCATCGGATGTCACCGCCGGCAAGTGCTACGATCCGTCCACGATCCCGGACTACCCGGTTGTGATTGGCCCAGAGCCAGGCACATTTGTCAGGACCAGACAGGGATGCGGCGATGGAGGCGACACGGGAGGCAGTGATACCGAGGCGCTTTCAGGCACCACCAGCGACATCGTCCGGGCAGCTTCCAATAACTATCTTGCCATGGGCAAGCCGGCAGCTATGAAGGCCACGGATCTATATGACCTGCTGAACGACGACAACGCTACCAATGACCCGTTCGTCCTGAGCATCAGGAGTGGGGCCCAGTACGAGATAGGTCACATCGGAGGAGCGGTGAACATAGGGATGTCCGCCCTTTTCGATGATGACAACGTTGACAACCTTCCCACAGACAGGCAGATAGTCGTGGTATGCTATACGGGCCACACCGCCAGCCAGGCCACGGCCCTGTTGAACATCAACGGCTACGACGCCGTGGCACTTAAGTTCGGTATGACAGGTTGGACCACCAACACCACCGTGGCACCTTCCGCATTCAACAAGGTGACCCATGCCGGCAACTACCCGGTCTGCATCGGGACTGAGGCTGGCGACATGGCCGGAGGCGTGATAGCGGACACCGTTAGCATCGTACGGGAGGCCACAAATTCGTTTTTGGGCTCGGGAAAGGGCACGATGCTCACAGCCGAGGCGCTGTACGCCAACCTGGGTGACGGCTACACTGGCAACGATCCGTACATCCTGAGCATACGGGGATCCTCGGACTATAATGCCGGACACATCCCCGGTGCCGTGAACATCCCATTCCGTAGTGTTTTCACCGAGGAGAACATAAGCATCCTCCCGACAAACAAGCAGATCGTGGTCGTATGCTACACGGGACATACTGCGAGCCAGGTGACTGCAATGCTCAACGTTCTGGGTTTCGACGCTGTCTGCCTCAAGTTCGGCATGTGCTCTTGGACCACCAACGACACGGTGACCGGCGGACACTGCTACGATCCGGCCAAGATCACGAAATACCCTGTGGTCACGGGATCGGATCCCGGCGATTTGGCTAACAGTGTTGGAACGAGGCAAGGATGCGGCGATCCCGGTGAAGGTGGTGCAACGGAGGCCCTGACGGGTTCGGTTTTCGAAATAACCCGGGCCGCATGCAACAACTACCTGGGTGAGGGAAAACCAGCTGCAAAGAAGTCCAGCGACGTGTTTGCGCTTCTCAACGATACGGATACGACGAACGACCCGTTCATCCTTAGCATTCGGAGCTCGTCTCAGTACGAGATCGGCCATATCCCTGGCGCGGTGAACATACCCATGTCCGATCTGTTCACAGAGGAGAGCAAGTCTGAACTGCCCGACGACGACACTCTCATCGTGGTGGTATGCTATACCGGACACACGGCAAGCCAGGCCGCCGCCCTTCTGAACATCAACGGCTACAACGCGACGGCTCTGAAGTTCGGTATGACCGGTTGGACAACAAATGCCTCTGTGGCCCCCTCGGCCTTCAATAAGGGAACCAGCGCGCACAACTATCCGGTGATCATCGGGAGCGAGGCGGGAGTTATGGGGGATGCTGTACTGGTGGCCCCAACCGACGAGGAGATCATCCTAGAAGCGTCAAGGGCCTATCTGGAGGGAGGTGCCAAGTTCATCAAGGCGGATTCTCTTCACGCCAACCTCGATGACGGCGATGCGGGGAACGACCCGTTCGTCCTCAGCATCCGTTCAGGGGCGGACTATGCCCTCGGGCACATTCCGGGAGCTGTGAACATACCCTGGAGAAGTCTATTCTCCGTGGAGAATCTTTCGCTCCTGCCAGGCGACGAAACCCAAGTTGTCGTGGTATGCTATACCGGACAGACGGCCAGCCAGATAACGGCGCTTCTAAACGTTCTGGGATTCAATGCCTCCACGCTGAAGCACGGCATGTGCTCCTGGACCACGAATGGCACCATAGCTCCGAAGTGTTTCAACAACACGACGCATCAGGAATCCTATCCCACCGAGGCAGGTACGAGAAATAACGGGTGCGGAGGGGACGGTGTAGGCAGCGGAGGGACCTTCGAGGGCAGCGCCGACGAGTGGGAGATACTGCGCCAGTCGTGTGAGAGATACGTCAACGAGGTGGAAACAATGTACATCACCGCCGAGGCGCTATACGCCAACCTCAATGATAACTTCGAGGACAACGACCCCTACGTCATCAGCATCAGGAGCTCGGCGGACTATGCCGTGGGCCACATCCCGGATGCAGTGAACCTTGCCATGGGTGAAGCGCTTTCGGAGGACGTTCTCGAAACGCTGCCGACGAACCGCCAGATAGTGGTGTACTGCTACACCGGTCATGGCTCCTGCCACCTTGCCGCAATGCTGAACATCAATGGCTTTGATGTCGTATCCCTGAAGTGGGGAATGTGCTCGTGGACGGACAACGTCACCGTCAACGCGGGCAAGTGCTACGATCCCGCCACGGCCGGTCATAACTACAAGGTGAGCGTTGGAAGCGAGCCCGGAGCATGGGGCGAGGGAATAATACCCAACTGATGTCCCAAAAGCACATCGGGGAGGGCTTCGGCCCTCCCTCTTTTTTTATACTCTGACTTTTATATCATCATATCGTTGATTCTTTGGAATTCTATCGGGGCCGGCAGGCAATTGGTCTATCTGCCGGGATGATCTTTCGGGCGGTAATCGCAGTGAACGAACGGAATGAAGCGGAGAGGAACCGGGCGATAGATGCCTTCCGAGGACTGTCGATAGTTGGCATGATATTCTTCACCGTGACCCTCCGGCTCAGTTCCGACCTGCCCTATTGGTTAAAACACAACGTCCGCGGAAGCTTCCACGCGGGGGACGTGGTCCTCCCGATGTTCCTTTTCGCAAGCGGTCTTTCCCTGGCCTACTACCTGCGGAAAACGGAAAGGAACGGAAGGGGATATGCGAAGGCCGTCGCCCTCAGGTTAGGAAAGCTGGCCCTGGTGGGCGTCTCCCTTTCGTACTTTTCCGCGTACGGCCTTTTGGAGATGGACGAGGTGATGCTGAGCGCTCTATGCTTCCTGACCTCTGTTCTTCTGTCGAGGCTGAAGGGCGTAATCCTGATCGGCATCATCTTTCTCATTAACGCCTCATACCTGGTCCTTATGCACCTCGACGGACTTCACATCTTCGAGGGGCATTACCTAGGCGGTTACCCGGCGGTGCTCTACTATCTGCAGGTCATGCTCCTGGGGCTCGTTATCGGCAGGGGGGTCATTTCCGGGGGTCTGAGATGCAGGAGGAACGTTCACACCGCAGCGGCGATACTGGCGATGTTCGCATTCTTCTGGATGTTTTTACCAGTACGGAAGCTCTACGCATCGCCCACGTTCATGCTGGCCTCGGCGCTCATTTCCTTTTTGCTGCTCCTCACCGTGGACGGCCTGGTCCGAAAGGGATGGATCCCGGGAACGCTCGAACATCTGGGTAAAAAACCTTTACGGCAATGGCTCGCGATGTACGTATTGTTCCTTATACCGCTGGACCTCTATGCAGGAAGCCGGGGATACGATTTCCCGCTACAAGTACCCTGGCCGCTTGGAGTGGCGGCGAGCGTTTTACTATTAGTACTGCTGTGGGGCATATCGCGGTGGATGGATCGGATGGGGAAATGAATAAAGAAATCTTGTTAATCGATCTCCCAATACCCAAAACTCGTGTATTATATCGGGAATTAGTCGGGAAACGTTTAAATTATACTTTAACACCTAATGTGAATGGAGGAAATTCAATGTCTGATGAGGAGTATGAACGATTCCTGGATCGCTATAACCTGTCCGCATTGGAGAAAGCTTCCTTCAAGCGTCTAAGGGGCATCTCCACGGGATTACCGGATTGAACGAGTTTATCGAAGTATTCCGCCGTCAGTGTCAAGTGTTCTCCAAGACAATTCTCGTACAGCCATTTCCTGGTTTCCCCATCTACGTTACTCATCTGACTGCGGATGCTCCTCTCGTTTAGAATTGCATGTTTGGATTCTTCCGCGAACCTGTCATATTCCCATTTATTGTTCTCATAGTCCTTAAGATACACTTTGTTGGCAAGAAGATAGACTCCCACGAATTCGATCGTAGTACGATGGTTCAGGTTCGGTAACGCCTGCAGGGAAATCAATCCGCTCATCAACTCAACGGTTACCTCTTTAATGTTCTTATCCTTCTCGGTGATATTTATCAATAGAGATTCAATTGCGTTTCGATCGGAACTCCCCCGATACTCTCGAGGGTACTCGCCCGTTCGATGTTTGAACTCATCACGCAATACGTGATAGTACTGAATGTACTTATTCGTCAGCAACGCAGTTGTGGAGGCATCCATCGTGGTCACAGAAATGGTTTATCAATGTTAAATCCTTCGTTATTTCGATCGTGAGCATCCAATTAATTTCATATTCTATTTCATAAGCCCTACCCGGCGATTCTCAATGAGATATCACAGCAACTTTTCTATATAAGTTCTCATATGTTAATAACGTTTATATAATACCCCACAATTAACACAACACATGCCAGGACCGGGACGCCGAGGAGGCTGCCGGGGCCGCGGACGTGGAAGAAGATGGATCACAGCAATGCCGGAGGCATGCTATTACAGGCCTCACGGCGTGCATCCGGACATGATGGGAACAGTGGTCGTCACCCTGGAGGAGTTGGAGGCCATACGCCTCGTGGATTACGAGGGGCTCAACCAGGAGGAGGCCGCCGCCCAGATGGGAGTGTCCAGAAAGACGCTGTGGAACGATCTCAAGCGGGGACGGAAGAAGGTGGCCAACGCCCTCATTCACGGCAGGGCCATCCGCATAGAGGGAGGCAGTTACGTTATACGCGGCGAGCAGACGAATCCATGATACAGCCATGTATCGGCCCCATGAATGCCAAATGTAGGAGTACGCAGTATGAACAGCGATAATGAGAAAAGGAAGACCGATCGACTCGAGGAGAACGTGAACATAGCCCGGAAGCTGGGCATGATCGGGCAGAAGATTGTCATAATGAGCGGGAAGGGCGGGGTCGGAAAGACGACGGTGGCGGTAAATCTTGCCCATGCACTTTCACAGAGAGGAAGGAAGGTGGGTCTTCTGGACGTGGATATCAACGGCCCCAACGTACCCAAGATGCTCGGGATCGAGGACGAGAAGCTCGGCGGGACCGATGGGCATATCGAGCCCGTAGAGGTCTCGGATAACCTCAAGGTCGTATCCATGGCCTTTCTTCTGCAGTCCCGGGATACTCCAGTCATATGGAGGGGACCCATGAAGATGCAGGCCATCCGACAGTTCCTGGGCGAGGTGGAATGGGGCGAGCTTGATTACCTAGTGGTGGACCTTCCTCCGGGAACCGGGGACGAGCCCCTCAGCATCGCCCAGCTCATAAGGGAGGGAAGCAAGGCCGTGATCGTCACCACTCCGCAGGACGTTGCACTGCTGGACTCCCGAAAGTCGGTGAACTTCGCGCGGGCCCTCAAGATGGACGTGCTGGGAATAATCGAGAATATGAGCGGCCTGAGCTGTCCTCACTGCGGTACTGAGATCGACCTCTTCAAGATCGGCGGTGGAGAGAGCGCGGCGGAGGAAATGGACATACCGTTCCTGGGGAGGATCCCCATCGACCCGGAGATAGTGGAGACCGGGGATTCGGGTGAGCCCTTCGTTGCCAGCCACCCCGATTCCGCATCGGTGAAGGCTTTCGAAGACATTGTCGGGATGATCGATACACCGCAGGATGACTGATCCCCCCGGGCCATATGCACAGATGGAGATGATAACATCGGAGCTACCATGGAACGCTATCATCAGAGGCTGCCGGACAAGAAAATAGAGGACCGTGGTGAAATACTCGAGATCATAGAGGGGCAGAGGCTGATGACACTTGCCATGTGCAGGGATTCGAATCCATACCTCGTCACTGTGAACTTCGCCTTCGATGCCGAGTTCGACCGGTTCTATTTCCACGCGGCGAGCACGGGAAAGAAGATGGATTATATCTTGTCAAATCCCAACGTATGGGGTCAGGTACTGGAGGACCGGGGGTATGTGGAGGGGAGCTGCGAACATCTTTTCAGGACGGTGATGTTCAAGGGAGCAGCCTCCGTTCTCGAGGACGAAGAGGACATCCTAAGGGCCTTTACCCTTCTCATCGATCAGCAGGAGAAGGATCCGGACCCTGTGAAAAGGAGAAATCTCGAAACGGGGAAGTTCAGAAAGGCGGCGATAGTGGAGGTCCGGGTGGAATACTTCACCGCAAAGGAGAATTCAGCTACGGAATGAGATGAAAGGAGGATGAAAATGAAGATAGCAGTATCATCTACAGGTAAAGATCTTGCCTCGAACGTGGACCCCCGATTCGGAAGATGTTCGAGTTTCGTCGTGGTCGACAGTGATTCCGGAGAGCACGAAAGCATCCCGAACGGATCCGCCGGAGCCATGGGCGGCGCGGGGATCGTGGCCGCCCAGCTAGTGGCGAAGGAAGGTGTCGAGGTTGTCCTCACGGGCAACGTGGGGCCAAATGCCTTCAACACCCTCAAGGCAGCGGGGATCAGCGTCGTTACGGGTGTGAAGGGAACCGTTGAGGAAGCGGTGAAAGGATACCGGAACGGTAAATACCTGGTGACCCGGGAGCCTACCGTGGACGGACATCACGGCAGTGACGGGGGACGATCTGGCGGTATGGGTCGGCAATGAGAAATGAGAAAGCGGGGGATGTGGATGAGCGAGGATGCTGAACAGCAGGATATCCTCTTCCTCCGGCTTCTGGCCGCTGAAATGAGAAAGAGGTTCTCGGAGAAGGTCATAGAGCATGCCAACGATCCCTGTAACGTGGGCAGGATGAGCAGGCCCGACGGGAGCAGCATCACAACTGGACCCTGCGGAGACACCATGGAGTTCTACGTCAAGGCCCGGGACGATGTTATAGAGGACATCCTGTTCATGACCGACGGATGTGGTCCCACCATAGCTGCCGGCAGTATGCTGACATCCATGGTAAAGGGGGGCACCATCGGGAAGGCCCTCGAGATCGGGGAGCATGATCTCGATGACGCCTTAAAGGGGCTTCCTTCCGACCACAAACACTGCGCCAAACTCGCCGTGGATACACTTCGAAAGGCGGTAACCGATATTCGGAAACGGTCATCCAAAAAAGCGGGGATTACTGGAAATTCCTGAAGGAAAAGAGTTTCGATAGGAATGAGATCAACAAAGATTTGCGGATTCATGTCGTTTAAGCATCGAAAGGAGAATGTCGTATGAAGTTATGTGCACCCAGCATGGGCGAGAAAGGACTCGATGAGAGGGTGGGAGAGCATTTCGGAAGAGTGCCCTTCTACACCGTTGTGGATACGGAAACGAACGAGGTAACTGCAATACCGAACACCAGCGAGCACATGGGCGGCCAGGGTTATCCCCCGGAGATAATGGCCCGGGCAGGCGTGAACGTCATGCTGTGCGGGGGCCTTGGCAGACGGGCCATCATGATGTTCGAACAGCTGGGAATAATGGTGTACGTGGGAGCAAGCGGTACCGTGGGGGAAGCCGTGAAGATGTGGAAGAACGGGAAGTTACAGGCCGCCACGGATGAGAACGCGTGCAAGCAGCACGGCTGCGGAGAGCACGACGACCACCATCACCATCATTGATAGAGAAATGATACAGTGGAAGAAACATGAAACTGACAGTGATATACGACAATGATACCACATCGGATGAATTGAAGCCGGACTGGGGTTTTTCCTGTCTCGTTGAGGCAGACCAGTTCAGATTGCTTTTCGATACCGGCGCCCACGGGAACATCCTTATGGGGAACATGCGCGTCCTGAATATCGACCCGGGAACGGTGGATGCAGTTTTCATATCCCATGACCACTGGGATCATACAGGAGGGCTCGAAGCACTGCTTGAGGTGAATCCCCATCTTGGTTCGAACACCTACCTGCCGGAATTCTCGAAAGACCCGGTGGAGATCAAGGACGGCCTCATTACCACCGGAGCCCTCGGCGGCGGTGTGAAGGATGAGCAGTCCCTGATAATTCGAACGGAGAAAGGCCCAGTCGTTCTCGTGGGATGCTCCCATCCGGGTCTCGGTAGGATCATCGAGGTGGCTTCGGGATCCGGAGATATCCGGGTGGTGATGGGAGGATTCCATGGTTTCGACGATCTTGACGTACTCGAAAACATTCCGCTCATACTTCCCTGCCACTGCACCCGCCACAGGGACAGGATCCATGAACGGTTTCCCGGGACCTCAAGGAGATGCGGGGCGGGAACGGTGGTGGAGATATGACGGGACTCCCGTGGTAATGCCGGGTAAAGCCGAGCCCTCCTGGCTCGACTTTACCAGGAAGACGGGCCAGCAAGCCTCGTCTTCAAGTGAAAAGTCAGAGAGGGAATTGAACGAATGGCCGAGGTGTGGATCACCTCCCGTGATGTCAGAATAAGATGTGTGATGATAATATGGATGCCGGTCGGGAATCGGACAGGAAAATGCTCTTGGAAATGCCAAAGGAGGAGCTGGTGGACCTGCTCTTCCTGCAGATGCGCAATCTCTGGGCCGTGGACGGGCTCTACTTTCTCGGTATCGAGGAGGTATCGGGCACGGAGAGCGCTACAGTTATAGATGCGAACGTATGGAAGGTAATGGGAAAGATAGAGGCCCGCCGCCTGAAAAGCCGGCTCGGTCCCATGGAGAACGACATACCCGGCATCATGCGGGCGCTTCGGCTCACCAGCTGGGCCCTGGACCTGGAGGAGATGGACGTGGAGGTGGGCAAGGACAGGGCGATCCTCCGGAATCCGAACTGCAGGACGCAGAACACACGTTTAGCGAAGGGCCTGCCCGAGTTCCCCTGCAAGAGGGTGCGATGGAATTACCTTCGCAGTTTCGCCAGGGAATTGAATCCGGATGCGGACGTGATATGCAGGATATGCCCGCCGGACCAACATCCGGACGACCTGTGGTGCGAATGGGAGTTCGTCATTCGCAACGATACGGATTAGAGAGGTATGGCGGATCACCGATACATTCCTATTTTTATCCGCCAGGACCATCCTATTTCAGACCCGACATCACCACGAGTGCAAATACGACGATCATGACCAGGGCCTGGACCCAGTCCGGCAGGTCCCCCTGCCCCTTCTCCTCGACGGATATGGAAAGGCTCTCGATGCAAACGTTTCCGGCCTCGTCCCGGATATGCAGCTCCACCGTGTATCTCCCCGCTTTCTCGAAAATCATCATCTTTTTCGCTATTTAGTGTAAAACCATATATTAATGGTGCCAAGGTGATAAAATGTATCCATAACAACCAAATAGATACTTTTCAGGGACGATAATTATAGAAAACAGGAATTCACAATCACCAGAATAGTGACCAACGAGCAAAAGCTAATTAGTCAACTCGTTAGTCATTCCCCATGAGATCGCGGCCTATTTAAACAAAGTTTATATATAAATTCCCAAATGTTAGAAATGTTTAAATATTTCGTCCCACATATACATCTTTGACCCCGGCATGAACAGGGATGGACTGATGCCTCGCCTTCCAACAGGTCCCGGGAGATGGTACCGGGGGCTTCCTCGTTCGTGGCGGGGTCTTGAACATAAGGAGAGGAAAAGAAAATGCCAAGAGGAGACAGGACAGGCCCGTGGGGCCGAGGGCCCATGACCGGGAGAGGTCTGGGCTACTGTGCAGGATTCCCCGGCCCGGGGTACACCAGGGGGCCGGGCATGGGAATGGGACGTGGATCCGGAAGAGGATTCGGTCGGGGATACGGCAGGGGATACGGGAGAGGATACGGATGGGGCCGAGGCTGGGGGCGTGGGCGGTCAGCCGCCAACGATCCCTATTACGATCCGTACTACATAACCGATCCCGACGAGATGCCGGTTTATCCTTACGTCCCCGACGAACCGCCAACGCGGGAACAGGAAGAGGGATATCTGAAGAACGTGCTCGCCGACCTTGAACAGCAGGTCAAGGCGGTGAAGGACAGGATCAAGGCCCTCGTGAAGAAAGAGAAGAAGTAGGTCTTGAAGGGGGGAAGTTGTTCTCCCCCTTTTTTTACATTTCACAAGGGGGGTAACCTTTGCCCTTGAGATCCTCGGTTGGAACACCATCACAGGGGCCAGGAAGGAATGGAAAAGCGCATGGGAATGAGGATCGCGGAAGACAGGCCCCGCGGTATCGATCGTACCAGGAAACGGGGAACTCATTGTTCATTCGTCGGGAGGGCCCTCTCGGGGGATACGTTCTACGCCGAGAACAGCGACGTCACCTGTCCCCTGGCGCAGTACAATCTGGGCCTTGTCGATCCGGGAAAGGTGAATCTCGGGAACCTGGCCCGCATACTGGTCGGTTGGGGCGATGCTGTCAACGTCAGTACAGGTATAAGATACCTGAAAGGGCGTCCAAGGCAGAGATACGGAAAGAAGTACATCATCTATTTTCCCATTCCCCGACAGGATATCGTCCCCGATGTCACCATCGTCATGGGAACTCCCTATGAGCTGATGTACCTGGTGCGCGAAATGACGTGTGCTGCCGGTGAAAACCTGGACTGCGCCGTGGGGGGCGTCGGTGCCATGTGCGGGGAATGCACGGCGGTTCCCATGGTCACGGGAAGACCAAACGTTTCCCTCGGCTGTACAGGCTGCAGGCCGTCACTGGGCCTGGGTTCGGAACGACTGCTCCTGGCGATACCTGCGGATCGCGGGGATGAAATGGTGGAACAGGCCCGATCGCCACGGCCCCGCCAGTCCGATAGAGTCCCGTGACCCGGAAAGAGGACGGTCGAAACGATGAAAAGAGATGACGAACATGGTTGAAGAAACGCACGCAAGCAACGTGTCCGAGCGGGTCAGGAGAATTCCCCTATCGGCCATACACGAGATAACGCGATTATCCAGGGACATGGACGAGCTTGCCGACATCGCCCTTGAGAATGACATCACCGTCATCACCGACGAGGCCTATGAATACTTCACATACGACGGCCATGAACATTTCAGCATCGGTTCAATCCCCTTGATGAACCGGAACACTATCAGCTGTTTCACCTTCACGAAGACCTACGCCATGACCGGCTGGAGGATCGGATATCTTCACGCCCACGAGGACATCTTGCCCCACATCACCGAGGCGCACATCCCGCTGGCGATCTGCACTCCCGTGGTCTCCCAGTACGCAGCGCTGGCCGCCCTGAGAGGTCCCCAGGAATGCGTTTCCGGCTTTCGGGCCCATTATCTTGCCGCACGGGACCTGATGTGCGAACGGCTCGATGCCCTGGACAACGTGTTCGACTACGTGAGACCCGAGGGTTCCTATCTCATGTTCCCGCGAATACTTGCGGAAGGAGGAGATGATTCTTTCTCGTTCTGCAGGCGGCTCCTCCGGGACGCCGGAGTGTCCACCACCCCCGGAGTGGCTTTCGGGCCCACGGGGGAGGGTCACCTGCGTTTGTCCTTCTGCGTGTCCGAGGACATTGTGGAGAAGGCCTTCGATCGCATGGAGGAATATTTCAACTGAGACCTACGGAAACAAGAGGAGGCGGACATATCATGATCATAACAGTAGCAAGCGGAAAGGGTGGAACGGGAAAGACCACCGTGGCAACGAACCTGGCGCTCAGTCTTCCCGAGGTGCAGCTCCTCGACTGCGACGTTGAGGAGCCCGATTCTCACCTCTTCCTTGACATGCCCCTTGAAAGACTGGAGGAGGTGGCCGTACTCGTCCCGGATATAGACCGTGACAGATGCTCTTACTGCGGGGCCTGTTCCGAGTTCTGCCAGTACAATGCCCTTGCGGTCCTTCCCTCCGAGGTTCTGGTCTTTCCCGAACTGTGCCACGGCTGCGGGGGCTGTACCCTCGTATGTCCGGAGGGAGCGATCACGGAAAAGCCCAGGATCATCGGGATCGTGGAGGGGGGGAGGAAGAAAGGCCTGGAATTCTATCACGGAAAGATGAACGTCGGGGAGGCAATGGCCACACCGGTCATACGGGCTCTCAAGAGGAGGATAAGGAGCGACTGTAGTGCGATACTGGATTCCCCCCCCGGAACGGCCTGCCCCGTCATCGAGACCCTCGAGGGCAGCGATTTCTGCATCCTGGTGACGGAACCGACCCCCTTCGGCCTTCACGACCTGAGGCTGGCGGTGGATGTTGTGGAGCAGATGTCGGTTCCCCACGGCGTCATCATCAACCGGGACGGAATCGGCGACGACCGAGTGGAAGGTTTCTGCTCGGACCGCGGAATACCGGTCCTCATGAAGATACCCCGCGACCTGGCCATAGCCCGGCTCTATTCCCGGGGCGTACCCTTCGTGCTGGAGATGCCGGAATGGAAGGAACGTTTCAGTTCCCTCATGGATGATCTGGAGGCGGGACGATGGGGCTGACCGAGGACCTGCTGGCCACCGTTGAGGATGTGCCTGTCCGGGACGTCCGGGTGGGAGCGAAATACACGTGTGTCGGGATCGGGGACCGTCTGGGCGTATGCCACACGTTGTTCGAGCCCGGGAATTACCGTACTCCGGCGGGAGCGGGGCAGCTGGCCGGGAGGAAACTGGCCCGTCTGGCCATGTCCGACGACCCATTGGAGGGCTGCATAGGGACTGCCGCCGTGAATGCTCTTCTGAATCCCGCCCGGTCCGAGAGCGATGAGAACATCTTTCATCGCATCCTCGCCATGGCGCCAGATTTCGAAAGGATAGGGGTCGTGGGGGAATTCCCCTTCGTCGGGAAGCTCGATCCCGAGAGGACGGCGGCTTTCGAGCAGCGGGACGTCCCCGGATACCTTGCCGCCGATATGGAGGAGGAGGTGATCCCGCAATGCGACCTCGTGGTGATAACGGGATGCGCCCTGGCAAACAACACGCTCGGGCGACTGCTTTCCATCAGCAGCGGATACACCATGGTGATAGGCCCCTCCACGCCCCTCTCCCCCGTGCTCTTCGACCACGGCGCCGACCTGCTGGCCGGGGTATGCGTCGATGACGCGAGGGTGATGGACATCATCGGCCAGGGAGGGGGCACGAGGGACTTCATCGGACTTTGTCGTAACGTGATAATGGAGAGGGAAGAATGAAACAGCTCACGATCATAAGCGGAAAGGGCGGAACGGGAAAGACCACCATCACCGCCGCCTTCGCTTCGCTGGCCCAAGGGGCGGTGCTTGCCGACTGCGACGTGGACGCGGCGGACCTCCACCTAATACTGGCACCCGACGTGAAGGAAACTAAGGAGTTCTGCGGTCTCAAGGTGGCCAGGAGGGATCCCGATGAGTGCATCGGATGCGGGAAGTGCCTGGAGCACTGCCGCTTCGAGGCCATCGGACCGGATCATGATGTCATACCCGAGAAGTGCGAAGGCTGCGGCGTTTGTGTATATATTTGCCCAACCGATGCCATGACCTTGATCGAACGAACAAGCGGAAGTGTGTTTATCTCGCACACTCGTTTCGGCCCCATGGCCCACGCGAGGCTGTACACGGCGGAGGAGGCATCCGGCAAGCTGGTGTCGGTGGTGAGGAACGACGCAAGGGAGCTGGCGGAGAGGACGGGCAGGGACCTGGTCATAATCGACGGTCCCCCGGGCATAGGCTGTCCGGTGATAGCGGCCATTACGGGAGTGGATATGGTACTCGTCGTCACCGAGCCCACCGTGTCCGGCCTTCACGACCTCGAGAGGGTGCTGGGGGTTGCCCGGCATTTCAATATTCCTGCCATGGTATGCATCAACAAGTACGATATCAACGAGGAGAATGCAAGAAGGATCGAGGATCACTGCAGGGAAGCCGAAGTGGAGGTTGTGGGAAAGCTGCCCTATGATGATGTGGCGACGAAGGCCATGATAATGGAAAAAAGTATAATCGAGTATTCGGATGGCGTGTTATCTAGCAACATAAGGAAAATGTGGCAAGAGATAACAAGGTGTTTGTGTTGAAGTGCTTCTTCGTTTCGGACCTTCATGGGAACAAGGGAAGATACGGATCCCTCTTCTCCCTGATATCCGGGGAAAGACCCGAGGCAGTTTTCATGGGCGGGGACCTGCTGCCCGGGGGATACGGCGTAAGGGAAGAAGGGGATTCCTTCCTGGAAGATTATCTATTCAACGAACTGGGAAAGATCATAAAAACCATGAGCACGCGCTTTTTTGTCATTCTGGGAAACGATGATCCCAGGATACACGAACATATCTTCAAGAACGCGCACGAGGAGGGAATTATCGATTATGTCCATGAAAGGACAGCTCGTTTCGAGGATCTCTACGTTACCGGTTATTCCCATGTCCCACCGACCCCTTTCTCGCTAAAGGATTGGGAAAGATACGATGTTTCGCGTTATGTGGATCCTGGTTGTACCCCGCCCGAGGAAGGTTTAAGGACGGTCCCGTTGTCCGGCAGCGTTGTGAAGTACGCAACGATGGCCAAGGACCTCGAGAGATTGGGCCGTGAATCACCTCCGGAAAGGACCATATTTCTATTTCACTCCCCGCCATACGGCTCGAAACTGGATCGTGCCGCAATGGACGGTCGTATGATCGATCACGTTCCGGCGGATGTTCATGTGGGCAGCATAGCGATACAGCGTTTCATCGAGGAAAGACAGCCCTTGTTGACCCTTCACGGCCATGTGCACGAATCTGCCGGCATTACGGGAACATGGCGTGATAGAAATGGGAAAACGCATATGTTCACAGGCGCGCATGACGGTCCCGAGCTGGCCCTTGTGAGATTTGATACTGCCGATCTCGGGTCATCAACGAGGGAGCTGATCCCGGTTGTTTGATCGGTTCTGACCCAGCGGGATCTTCTGGGCGGCGCCATACAGCGAACCGATATGTGAGGCCCAGGAATTTCTCGTTTCAATGTCGCGGTCGGTTATTATGTGTACATCAAGAATTCCTTCGGTTTCGTGACCAGTTCTATCTTTATTCTCCCGATCGAGCTTGATGCTCCATTCATCGAACCAGACCAAAAGATCTTCTTTTTGCTCATCGTTACCCCTGAAATGCACCAGAAGATCGATGTCGCTCCCGGGTCCCGCCGTGGCTTCCCTGGTACTTCCGATCACATACAGGGCAACGACCCCATATAGATCCGAATCCAGCGACCGTGCAATTTCTTTTACCTTCTCCAACCTCCACACCCAGTGATCGGGAGGTGAGAAAAAACCGACCGCCTCGTTTGCCTCTCCGTCCATCATAACGGTCATATGCCCCCCCCGTGAGATATTTTCGATACCTATCAGACGGACAACATTTGCCATATTTTCATGCTGGGAACACATTTTCGAGAGTAAATTGGGGGCGGTGTCCAGCAATCGTTGGTTCAATATGTTACCCTCGTCATCGGGGTAGAGGGGCAGATAATGAATGTTTGCTTCTACAAGGTCCTGGAAAAAATGTGTTCCGAATGAGACCTCGGGGATATATCCCCCCTTTTTTCTTGCGATCTCTATCAGAAGGGATGTGTTGTTGATATCCCTGTATTTCACAGGAACTCCGAGTTTGATGTCTCCGCGGCTGCCCCAGCGGCCCGGCCCCATCAATATGAACTTGCGCCGGGGCAGTGTTGTGTTCAGATCACTTACCACCCTGGCCACATTGATCATTTCCTCCCGTGTTTGCAGTCCCTCATATGCTTCGGGATCGACATATACGATATACTCGATGTTCTTGATATGTCCGTTCGTCACGTATCTCTCGGCGGAAAATATCTTTCTTCTATCGGGAATGTTCTCCGGAATGCGCACCCGTTCCATTGCAACCGATTGGCTCTGGGGTCGACATTGAAGGATAAAAAGGGATTCTCCATCCGAGGCAAATTCGACATCGACCGGCGTTCCTATCGTTTTTTTCAATAATGAGAGAATGCGTTCCATTTTGGATATGAAATCGCTTCTTTCCATAAGACCGGAAAAGGTGATTACCATTTCCGTATCCCCGGGATCGAGGATCAGACCCAACGGACGCAGCAGAGTACCATCCCTATATAACGATACAATATTTTTTAGATTTGGATACTCGTCCCCAAAATCAGCAAGCAATGTTCTGATCTCTATGGTTTCCGGGATCCCATTTTCTAGATTTATCACATCAATATACCTTTGGGAGTATTTTATGATCTCATCAACCTGGGTGTTCACCCTTATTTCCGGTCTCTTGGGAGATACGAGTACGGGATAATCGTTTCCGATCCGGTCCACGGCCCTCGTACCTAGTCCCGCAACGATCCGAATGATCCCATCATCCCTGCGAATCCGGGATGACCAGCGGAACTCATTGTTACTGAAAGCGACTCCCGCATAGGCCGGCAAGTAGTAAGGCCCTACCCTATCCCCAACGACCTCCTGGATTATCACGCCCATTTCTTCTCCGAAATCAAGCAGTCCTCTTTCGCGTCTGTATTCTATCGCGTCAGGCCCGAAATTCGAAGCATATATCTCGGCAATGGCATCCATAAGAGAAGACAATCTCTCCTCGAGCGTCCCCTTATTGGCCAAAAAAAGGCTTTTATATTTACCCGAGAAGGCAGCGCCGAAGCTGTCCTCAAGAAGACTTGATGATCTGGCGATGATGGGTCTCTCTCCGATCTCCATCAATACGTTCCGCAGGCCGTTTACTATCTCCGCGGAGAATGCTCCGTTCTTGAATACCTGCTCCAGAAACGGCTGTTCCTGACGAATATCCGCAGGTTCCATATATTTTATATGCGTGACCTCATCCAGGTCGTTGTAATGAATGAAATCCAACATGGTATCCGAGGTAACATACCAGCTTTTTGGAAATTTTATATTGTCGAATTTCGGGTCATTATCCATTTCTTTCTGGATTATTTTCTCGGCCAACAATATTCCCGAAGCTTTTCCTCCCAGTTTCCCGACTCCCTTGGCGGGTCCTACAACGGTATGCAAGAGGGTGGCAAAGTCCTTCGCCTGCATGAATTCCTTGGCTATATTGATATATTCCAGACGGTCCGTAAAGAACCGGCTGATGAGACTTGTCCTGATGGAAATATCATCTTCCGGTGACAATACCAATTCAGCATCGGGCCTATCCCGGAAACGATTCAGTTCATCCGTGATCTCAACTAACGAGATTCCCCGATTTTCGGAAGCGAGAAGAAGGGGGCGTGCCTTGTCTTGACGCAGCCATAGATGAAGCAGATCGGATATCTCTGCCGGGTCAAGTCGATTCTGAGCTTCCTCGAAAACATCTTTTTGGACCCTCTGAAGAATATCACTGCTGTTCCTGGGGTTTGGCATATTGATACCGCACCATTCAGCCTCATCTGGCTTCATATCTACCGGGCATAATTTATTCATGAGAAAATCAAAGCTCACTCCGTGTTGTCTTGAAAGGTAGTACATCATTTTTCTGGTCAGACGAAATAATGTTTTGGGATCCGTCTTTATTAACAGGTCGATTATGGACTGCCATTGAGGTTCATCTGTTTTTTCACGTTTTACCCTTAAATCGTTTTCATTCTGCATTTCCTCTATGAATTTCTCCAGAATAACAGCAATGGCATCCAACAATTTCCTTTCTTCCAACAGAAAAGGCCCGTCATCTTCTTCGGGTCTTTCGATCAGGTAACATACTTCCAGCAAACCAACTCCCTCACCATGCACAGTGAGTTCGCTTTCCAACTTCCATGTCGTTCCGGAATAGTTATCCGAGACATATTCTTCGTCATTCAGATGAATTTTCACGCAGGTTATTTCCGGGTATTGCCATCCCCCGGGGATGATACGAATTATGCGTTCTGCTGCTTCTTTGATCGATATGTTGCTTTCTTTTACGACATCCGAGACCGCATACAGACAATTCAATTCTTTCACTCGTTCCTTCAGATCGGACGTGGTCTTTTCTAGTTGATCCTTGATCTGCGTATCGTTAAATCTCAGGTCGATATTTGTTGAATATCTCCCCTTCTTTTTACCGATGTGCTCCGTGATGATGATCACCTCTTGGGTATAAGGAACCTCATATTCTGACCTTATATTGATGTTCCCTTGCTGCTTTTCTTCAAAATCACACCCGTTCTCTTTCGGCCATCGATGAGAACTTCGATTGGTTCATCGCTCCTAATGTGCATCACAAATTCCGTTTCTTCCACAATCCGCAAGGAGTTCAGCCATTTCCAGTCGATGTGGGGGATCGCATTCGATTTCAGAGTAAAATACGCAACCCTCAGTGATGTCATGTTCTGAAAGAAATGTGAACCCTCGGATGGATCGATCATTCTCATATCGGCAGGAGTTTCCACTATCACCTTCACTCCGGATATATCGCCCCATACCACGGGGATACCAAGCCAGGGATCGGATGAACCCCAACGTCCGGGTCCAATGAGCAGATAGGGTCTTCCATCATCCAACAACCTGTTATTCAGGCTTCGGATCTGGGATGGAAGTGCCGTTGTTTTTGAAAAATCGAACGAATCCGGCTTGATGCAGATAATATCAGAAATTCCATCAATGACTCCATTCCCCAGGACGTTTTCACAGGAGCAGAAAATGTCTTCCTTTTTGAATCCCTCGATATCCACTGTGAGAAATGAATCATTGGCAACCATGCTGCGCACCTGCAGCAATGCGAATTCGGCTGACAGACCGTTCTCATTGTCCAGGTTTACAGCAAATTCGATCTCCACCGGACATCCCAATGATATTTCGCACATCTTGAGCATGAGGTCTATGATCTCCGCCAGGGGAAATGCACCGTACTTCAAAACGGGTGCAAAGTTCAGTACACGTGCACCGGCACGGTTCGTTCCCGGATAAAGCCGGTCGCTCGCTGGAACGTAGGTGGAGGCCGTATGCCGTAGAACACCATCTTCCTCGGCCACGTTCAGCCCCAATTTTATCAGACATCCTTCTTCGCTTTGATGGGTAGCGTCTTTTCGAGATTCGACCGAGATGGCATAGAATTTCGTCTGGGATTGTCTAAGTAGTTCATGAGTCGTCCCCGAGAGCGGGACCTTGGGGCGCTTTGGACAAAATCTGAACGAGACGCCTCCATCCACAATGGTCTTTCCAAGTCCCAAGGCGATGTTAACGATGCCATCCTCGGCTTTGCATGTGCCGTAGGGATAGTAATTTATTGATCTTGCAACACCCGATATGGTCGGATAGAACCTGTTGTCGTGCTTTTCCCCGATTATCTCCTGGACGATAACTGCCATCTTTTCATCTTCGATCCGATTCGGTGTCGAGTGAATATAGGATCTGGCGGTCTGAAAGAACGTTGATGCATATACATATTTTATCGCTCTTGCAAGGTTCTGGAACCTGACGTCGATGTCACGGGAATCATTCGTAAGCATTCTGGAAGAATATACGCCTGCAAACGGTTGAAACAATGCATCTTCCAACAAACTCGAGGATCTCACTGCTATGGGATTCTTGACGTTCTGAACGAATGCACGAAGGTCTCCCAACACGACCGCCGGAAGATCCGCCCTAATAAATATCGAGGCAAGACGTTCATCCGAAGGAACCTGTTTCAGGACATTCATCAGATCATTCTGCCCGATGAAACTATCGAATACATCGGTGCATATTACGACGGTGCGGGGGATAAATATTCTTACACCGGGGAATCTGGTATCATCGACATATTTGGATATGATCTTGTCCATGAACGCAAGCCCTCTTGCCTTTCCGCCAAGTGCCCCCTTTCCTATACGACTGAACCTGACGTGCGATCCGAAGTTCACACGGGAAAAGGAGGTCACCGCCCCTTGATGCGCTTTCCGTTTGTATTCACCGAAGGATTCCAGTAGTCTTTCACGCAATTTCCCGGCAGTTCTCTCCGAATCGATGGCAGCGGCAAATTCAATGGCCAATTCGAATTCCGTTCTTGCGATTAGCCAATCGGACAAAACGGATTCCGAGGCATATTTCAACAATACATCGTCCGGTATCGACCATAACGCCCGTTCGAACGTTCTCATATTCGTCGCTCGGGCAACCTCCCCTCCATCCGCGGAAACAAATATCAGTTCAGTTAACCTCAATTGGGTTCTAATAAAGGACCTGAAATCCTGAAGCAGGGTTGTTCTATCTTTCCTTAAAAATTGCACGCCTGCCTTCTCCATGATCCTCTCGTCCACCGGTTCCGATGACTGTATCAATACCGGCATCGCTTTACATTTTCCCTTTATGATCTTGACAAGGTCCGGTCCCGATGCGGGATCATCCTTACCCTCTCGTCTCAAAGACATATCACTGATCACACAGAGCAACCTGTCATTATATCTCTCGAACAGTCCGATACTTTCCTCGAAAGTGGAGGACAGAAGGACCTTTGGCCTCCTTTTCTTTCGCATCGACCGCTGTGAATGTGTCAGTTCGTCGTTCATTATTACTTCCGTATGATTCCATATCTCTTCATATATCACCGGAAGGTATGCGGAATAAAATTGGATCGAATCCTCCGCCAATAATATACTTCTCGAGCCGATGTCGGTTTCATCCCTTTCAACATTTTTCATGTCCTCCATGAGTTGAACGATGCTCAGGAAGATCTCACCATCACCTTGCCAGGTGAATATCTTTTCGATACTGTCATGATCCCTGGCGTATTTGTTGATACGCAGCAGTTCGGGTGTGTTGTTGGCCAGAAAGACCACGGGTAGGTCCGGTCTCTTTTCCTTAATCTTGCCCGAGAGCGAAAATACATCCATGTCGCTGGGATTGTTAAAGACAACGACAAGGTCCAACATAACGTCATCTTTCTCCAGGATCCGAAGCGCCCTTCCCCCGGTCATAACGTGGATGATTGTGGGTACATAGCCCATTTCACGCTGATTATAGACCTTCCTGAAAAGATCGCTCAACCTTCCCTCCTCTTCTAGCAGGAAGTAGTCATACGGAGTGGAAACCAGCAATATTCTCCTAACGTGATAGGCGAAAAGATGACGGATCTCCTTCGGAAATGTATTCTCGGAGGTTCTTTCTGCGCTGCCTATCAGATCCGCCATTTCAGAGTCGATTTCCTGATCCAGGAATATCATGGAAGTGATCTCCGTCAATAAGAGGAAATTTATGCCTATGGCTCGAGGTTCAAACCCATCCTCTCAAGCGGCAAGCCTCGGCCACCTTGGAGATGGCGATCATATATGCGGCGTCCCTCATGGAGACGTTACGTCGTTTTGAAAGGTTTAGTACGTCGTGGAAAGCCTTGGTTATCTTGTCGTCAAGCTTTCCCAGCACCTCGTCTTTTCTCCAATAATAATTCATGTTGCTCTGAACTTGTTCGAAATAACTGCAAATCACGCCGCCGGAGTTGGCCAGGAAATCCGGGATCACCAGTTTATCGTTCATCTGAAGTATCTCGTCCGCCTCGGGAGTGGTGGGACCATTGGCAGCTTCAACGATTACCCTCGCTCTGGATTTTATTCCCTGCACGTTCTCCCGGGTTATCTGGTTCTCCAGGGCTGCGGGGATAAGTATGTCCACCTCCTGGGTCAGCCATTCTTCACCGGGCAGTACCGTATAACCGAGATTCCGGGCCTTTTCCTTATCAATTCCGCCAAAGCGGTCTGTAATGCCTTTCAATTCTCCCAGATCGACGCCCTGGGATTTGTAAAATGCATATGATTTCCCGTCGGTCTGATCCCAGCAAGAGACGCAGACCACGGTACCTCCATACTGATTGTACAGCTCAAAGGCATATTGACCAACGTTCCCGAAACCCTGTATGGATGCAATGGTGTTCGTGATATCCAAACCCATGTCATTCAATGCCTCTCTGAGAACGTAGATAACTCCATAGCCGGTGGCTTCGGTCCGCCCCAGGGAGCCTCCCATTCCAACCGGTTTTCCGGTAATGACACCGGGATATTTTCCCCCCTTTATGACTTCGTATTCGTCCAGCATCCATAACATGTGTTGAGCGTTGGTCATTACATCCGGGGCGGGCACGTCCATCAGGGGTCCTACATTTCTGGCAATCTGCCGAACCCAGCCACGGCAAAGGGCTTCCTGCTCCCTCATGGAAAGGTTGTGGGGATCGCAGATCACTCCCCCTTTCCCCCCCCCGAGAGGGATGTCGGCCACAGTACATTTCCACGTCATCCACATTGAAAGAGCCTTTACACCATCCGCGGTTTCCTGGGGATGGAAACGAATGCCACCTTTGCACGGTCCCCGAGCATCATTGTGCTGTATACGGAATCCCTGGAATACACGCTTCGTTCCGTCATCCATGGATACGGGTATCTTGAAATGATACTCGCGCATCGGAGATCGTAAAAGACTGCGGGTCGCCCCGTCTATTTCAAGCATTTCTGCTACTTTATCAAATTGCACCTGGGCCATTTGAAAGGCGTTGAATCCTTTGGTATTCATATATCCCAGCTCCTACCACGGACTTGAAAAACTTCGGTTTATTTAAGGGCTTTGTTCATGGTTCCTCAATTGGTATTTATCTTATCGTTTGGGATTATTTATGATATACCCTTGCTCACCTTTCCGTCTATCATTCACATACATGCTATTGAAGATGGACAATAAAATACAAATCCATATATACCGATTTGAGCGTTCCCCCGCTCCATGTGCATAATGGTATTCGTGACCGGCGGGACATTCGACAAGGAATACAATCTGATAAAGGGCAAATTGTTCTTCAAGGATACCCATATAGGTGAAATGCTCGATCTGGGGCGATCACAGGCCCCTGTCGAGATCCGTACCGTCATGATGGTGGACAGTCTGAGCATTACGGATGATGACCGGGAAATACTCATTCACAACTGTAAGAGAGTAGATGAGAACAGGATAGTGATAACCCACGGGACCGATACCATGGTCGAGACGGCCGAAATGCTTGCGGAGCACATACGGGATAAAACGATAGTCCTGACAGGAGCGATGATACCATACACTTTCGGAAGTTCGGACGGAATGTTCAATCTGGGAAGTGCCCTTGCATTTGTCCAGACATTGGGACCCGGGGTCTACATAGCAATGAACGGAAGGTACTTCAACTGGAACAATGTCAGGAAAAATAGAAAGACGGGCTTTTTCGAGGAAGTGCAATAGATAGTATAGAGGATACTCGCTCCAACCACCCGATCCATCAAAACCCGAGGGAGTCCTGCCCTACCATTTTCGATCTTCGCAACCTTCGTTCTAACATCCATCTCAACCAGTTTTTTCTCGCTTTATTTCCCTCACCAGCATAACGGGGCAGGATGCATGTCGGGCCACCTTCTCTGCATCGGACCCTAAAAGGAGGGTCGTCAGTGGATTTCGTCCCAGAGTGCCCATGACTACAAGGTCGTAGTCCGAAGAAGCCTTTATTATCTCATGGGCAAACTCCCCCGTTACCATTACAAAGTTGATCGTGACTCCCATCTCAATGCCCCGATCCACATAATTCGTCCCAAGGTATTCAACCATTTTTTGCCGCTCGTTTTCACACGATCGTAACGCAGGAGCAACATCTATGCTGTCGAAGGGGGGTGGAAGCCGGGCGATTACGTCAATGACGTGGATCACCGTTACTTTCGCATCTGTAAGCTGTGCAAGATCTGCCGCTTTCTCGAAGGCCAGGTTTGAAAGCTCCGACCAATCGACCGGTACCAGTATCTTTTCGAACATTTTCATAACTCCCGTGATATAATACAGTTCATCCGGCATCCTGTAATTGATCTTTTTATTCTTCATAGACATGACGTAATGGACTTGCCCGGCGACCTATCATGGCATTTCTATAAGGGTTTCAAATATTCATGTTCGGTCAGTCAGCTGATCCATTCCCTGCCAACGTATCCTATTTGTCCCTGAACATCATCTTCAGCTCGAACACACCCTGGCTGATCCTCCTCTCGATGTCGAAACCGGCCTTTTCGAAGACGTGAAGCATCGGCCGGTTCTCTGCAAGGACCTCCGCGGTGAAACCCAGGAGTCCCTGCCTCTTAGCGAGGTATGTGAGGTAGGATAGCATTTCCGAGCCTATGCCGCTGTTCTGATGATCGTCCCGGACCGTGAAGGCCACCTCCGCACTGTGGCTTCCCTGGCAGATGGCGTATTGACCGACGCCGAGAACGGTCTCCTTCTGCTCCTCCTCCAGCACCGCCAGGAGCATCATCTCCCTGGTGTAATCGATTATAACGAATTCCTGCAGCCGCTCGTGTGGCATGTCCTTTCTCACTGACAGGAAACGCCTGTATATGCTCTGGTCGGACAGGGAATAGAAGAAATCCTTTAGAAGCGGCTCGTCGCTGAGTTTCACGGGCCGAAGTATGAACTGGAGCCCCTTGTTCGTTGTGCGGTGGTTCTCAAGATGCTCCGGGTATTCTCCCCTCTTCCCGGGTATGAAGGCCTGGTCCCTGTAGATCAGATTCATCTTCTTCGCTTCCTTTATTAACTGAGCGCGGAACCTGGGATGAGCGATCCCTATCAATTCCATGGCCCGCTCCCGGATATTCTTTCCGTGGAGATAGGCGATCCCGTATTCCGTGACCACGTAGTGAATGTCCCCGCGGTTCAGGGTGACACCCGCACCTTCCTTGAGGAAAGGTACTATCCTAGATACCTTGCCGTTCTCCGCCGTGGATTGTATCGTCAGTATGGTCTTGCCGTGCTTCGACAGGACCGCACCCCGCATGAAATCGGCCTGTCCCCCGATACCGCTGTAGAACAGGCGGCCGATGGATTCCGCGGAAGCCTGGCCGGTGAGGTCGATCTCGAGAGCGCTGTTTATGGCCGTCATGTTATCGTGCTGGGCGATCACGAGGGGATCGTTTGTGTAATCCACGGAGCGGAACTCCACCGATGGATTGTCATCCAGGTAATCGTATGTCTCCCTGTGTCCCATGCAGAATGTGGCAACCGTCTTTCCCCTGTTGAGTGTCTTGCGGGAGTTGTCTATCACCCCTCTTCTCATCAGGTCCACAATTCCGTCCGAGATGAGCTCCGTGTGTACGCCCAGGTTCTTCTTGTCACGGAGGTTCGCCAGGATGGCGTCGGGGATGCTCCCGTAACCCACCTGAATAGTCTCCCCGTCCTGTATAAGGCGGGACACGTATCGTCCCATACGCCGGACGATGTCATCCTCCCCGCCGGCATCATACTCCAGAAGGGGTTCGTCGTGGGGGACGAGAAAGTCCACGTCCTCGACGTGTATGAATCCCTCGCCGTGGGTTCGGGGCATCCGGGAATTCACCTGGGCGATGACCACGGATGCCGTCTCCACCGCAGCCTTGACGATATCGACGCTTATCCCCAGGCTCATGTAGCCGTGGGCGTCCGGCGGGGATGTCTGTATGAGGGCCACGTCCACGGGCACGAACCTCTGTCTGAACAGCGACGGTATCTCCGAGAGAAAGATGGGTGAATAGTCAGCCATTCCCTCGTTGACGGCATTCCTCGTATTATTGCCGATAAAGAACGAGTTGTGCCTGAAGTTCTGCCTGAATTTCTCATCAGTGTACGGTGCCACTCCCAGGGTCCATACGTGAAGGACCTCCGCATCGAAGAATGACTTGGGGTTGTTCTCGACATAATCGATGAGCGCCCTCACGAGATACTGGGGTTCACCGCAGGCAGTGCCTATGAATATCCTGTCTCCCCTGTGGATGTGTCCGAAGATATCCTCCTCGGAAGTGAACTTTTCCGGGTGTTCCTCCTTCAACCGTTGGATGAGCCCCTCTTCGTTCGATCCGGTCATATTCGATCCTCCTTCTCTGTTCTATCGATGTTTTCGAACAGATCCCCTACGATGATATTCCGTTCTATCGAATCGCACAGCAGCTCGATCCTCTCCCTGTCCGAATGCTGCAGGAGCGGCTGGGCGGTGGTGATCCTCTTGACGGTCTCGAAGAGCTCCGAGAAGACGAGAAGGAGCGGAACACCCCGTTGGGCCGCCAGGGAGATTATCTTGTCTGACGGAAATATATTGTCGGTCAGAATCACCCCGGCCGTTCCGCTGTCCAGTGCCGCAAGGATGATGTCGTTCCGATCGCCTCTCGTTATCACGACCGTTTCCCCCGAGGTGAACGTGGGATTTCTCAGCGCGGCATGGGCGGACATGACGCCGACGAAGGAATTCTTTACAGGATTGGCAAGTCCCTTCTCTCCCGCAAGGACCTTGGCGAACAACAGGTCCGCAAGCTGGATGATGGTGAACGTGTTCAGTTCCCTTATGTAGGGTATTATTCCCAGGACCTTCATGCCCATATCCTCTATCGGATCGAGGTAGGTGTTCCTGAAATCCTCGGGATCCTTCACCTTGTTAATAACGAGGCCCTCGAACGACAGTTCGGACGTCAGGACGGCCCTCTTCATGAAATGGATCCGGTCCATGATCTCGTCCTCGTCCCCGCTTACCACGAGCAAGAGGCGGGCGTTCAGGGACCTGGCCACCTTCAGGGCATCCAGGTGGACCGAAGCCCCGTAGGACAGGTTCTTTCCTCCCTCGATGAACATGACGTCCATTCCCCCGCCGACCTCCGAGATCATTCTCCTGAGCTTCCCATCCATCCCCTCCTCGTCGTACATGAACCTGAGCTTGGAATGGTCGAATCCGATGGTCATGTCTCCGGGATCTCCATCCATGTCCAGTTCCAGATTCATCAGGACACAATCGTGGTCCCAGAGCTTCTTCTTCCTGTAGACCAGCCGGTCCCCCATGGGTTTCAGGTAACCAATACGGCCACTCTCGATCATCTTGGCCAATCCCAGGATAATACCGGTCTTTCCGGCTCCCTCCCGGGATGATGCGACCATCACAGTCCTCATTTTAACACCTCGTTGAGCTCGTCAGAAGGATCCTTGCATCCAGTGCAAGACATCCCTTTCCCTCCTTGTATACGACCAGGGGGTTAATCTCAATATCTGATATGGAGTCGATTTCCCGAATTATCGATCCGATCCTCATTATCGTATCTGCGATACCGTCCACGTCCTTCTTCCTCTCGCCCCGAACCCCCAGCAGAAGCGGATATGAGCGTATCTGTTTTATCATGGAGCGCACTTCCCCGTTATTCACCGGAAGCGCCCGGAACGCCACGTCCTTCATGACCTCGACGTAGATGCCGCCGAGACCGAACATGACGATGGGTCCGAAGGCCCTGTCCCTCCGGGCCCCGATTATGGTCTCGAGACCTTTCAGGATCATCTCCGATACCTCGATACCCTCGATCCTCGCATCCGGCCTGTATCTTTTGCAGCTGTGGATGATGGCCTGGTAAGCGTCCATCACCTCCTGCCGGTTCTCGAGGTTCAGGGCCACCCCACCTGCGTCGCTCTTGTGAATGATGTCCCTCGATACCACCTTCATGACCACGGGATAGCCGATCTCAGTGGCAGCGTCGATACATTCTTGCAGGTTACGGGCGACCTTCGCTGCCGGCATTCGTATGCCCGCCGCGTTCATCAGGTCGGCAGCCTCGTTGGCGAGTAAGAAGGTTCGGCCATCCGCCCTGGCATGTTGGACGACCAACTCCATCGTCCGGAGATCCATGTCCTCGTTCATATCCGTCCCGACGTCCGCACGCGATACGCAATTCAAGCCTGCGTCGGGGGACATTCCATGGGACCTGTTCCGATAGACCGAGTACAAGGCCCCGAAACATGAAATGGCCTCATAGACGTCCGAGAAGACAGGTATTCCCGACAGCTTCAACTTTCGTGTGCTGTCCTCGATCATGGAGCCGCCCAGGAAGGAGAACGTCAATGGTTTTTTCCCGGACGCCCTCTCGTGCATTGCAGATATACTCCTTTCCAGTTCCCGGCCGTTGAAGAAGGCGGTCTGACAGCCAAGGCAGATCATCGAGTGTATGTCGTCGTTGTCAATGGCCGCACCCACAGCATCCTCGTAATCTCCGAAGGTTGCCGGGCCGGTGAGGTCGATGGGATTCTTCACCGAACCGAATTCGGGAACCACGCCCGAGAAGGTGGTATCCAGTGTTTCCAGGTCGTCGTAAAGGTTCACACCGTACTTTTCGCAGGCGTCGGCGGCCAGCACGCCCAGTCCCCCACCGTTGGTGATTATCACGGCATTCTCCCCCTTCGGAAGGGGCGCGGTGGAGAGGTACTTGCACCAGACCAGGGCTTCCTGAATGCTCTTGGCTCTCAGAACACCGCATTGTTTCATAACGTCGGAGAATATCTCATCCGCTCCGGCAAGGGAGCCGGTATGGGATGCCGCGGCCACCGCCCCCCTCTTCGAGCTGCCCGATTTTATCACTATCACGGGTTTTCGGGGTGTGATCTTCTTGAGTGCCGTGACCAGCTTCTCCCCGTTCTTGATGCCCTCTATATACATCAGGATCACCCGGGTGCCCTCATGTTCCCCGAGGTATTCGAGAAGGTCCGCCTCGTCGATATCGGATTTGTTGCCGACGGATACCACGGCGGAGAGCCCGATGTTCTCGATCCGGGTCTTTCCGAACATGGCGACCCCGATGGCGCCGCTCTGGGTTATCAGGGCCACGTTCCCCTCTGCCACCTCCCCCGGGCCGAAGGTTGCGTTCACAGGCGCAACGGACGAATAGATGCCGAAGATGTTGGGGCCCAGAACCCGCATTCCGTGCCGGCGTGCATAGGATACCATCTCTCTCTCTTCTTCGAAGTTCCCCACTTCGGAAAAACCGGAAGTGATGACCACGAGTATCCTGACCTTCTTTCGGGCACAATCCTTCACTGCCTGGAAGGCCAGCTTTGCCGGTATGACCAGGATGGCCAGGTCGATCTCGTCCCGTATGTCCTCAAGTGAACCGTACACGTGCAGGCCAAGCAACTCACCGCCCCGGGGATTGACCGGAAATATCCTGCCGGGAAATCCGCTGCCGATTATGTTCTCCACGATCCGGTATCCGATCTTGTTCGGGGAATGCGATGCGCCTATGATCGCAATGGATTCCGGTTCGAAAAGGGTTCTGATGTCGGGTAGAGCGTTCTCCATTACATCCCTCGCTTCGATATACACGAAAGGCACCGGACATTGGAAAGTTGGCTCATTTCATTCCCTCTTTCGTACATCATTACAGGTCAGGATTATCATAATTGGCACTTGAACACCCTTTTTATCACATCTTTATGTTATATGAGATATGATTAATGGTATTTATACTGTTCTGACATATTATCTCATTAAAAAGGCCATATTTGACAAAAATTTATATGAAAAGTTGGAGAGCATCCCTCATATGTAAGGATATTAATGTTATTTCATGCACTCTCCGGCATTGCAGAACGGATAGATCGCCACGAGCCCGCCCTGAAATGGAGAAGAAGCGAGTATGCTCTATTGCATTGGGGGATCTGTGCCGGATCATATCACTATTCGGCGGCATTAATGATATTCCATGACAGATTATATATACTACAATTGCTATTTTTTTTCTATGAACTGCCCCAAATGCGGTAATGACAATCTCACACTGCAGAGCACGTGTTTCTACTGCGGTGTGGACCTGCCCAAGGAGAGGATCAGGGGCGTGGTCTCACGCAAACCGGTCCAGCTCAAACCTGCCAGACCTGCAATCCCCAGAAAGATACCTCGCACTCACATGCCAAAGGTTGTTGATATCAAGCTCCCCTGCGACCAGGGTTCGGTTCGTCTTACGTTCACCAAGAACCGCCATGGAGGGCAGCACGTGCGACTTCAGTACAGAGGTATCAACGGCAAGTTCCGAAAGGCCAAGGAGATCGACGATCCCGTCGTGATGGATGTCATTAATGCAGTGAAGTTGATCCATCTGTGACCGTGCGATCCACGTGAGTTTTACTCGTTCTTCACATGATGTGCTCGATAATTCTTGGAATCATGGCTTCTTGGATCGAATTCCAGGCATCTGCTCGATTTAGAAGGATATGAGGTGGGGCCGTTTCACTTGAACCTCTTATCCTCTTCCAGCTTCTCTGTGACTATCATACGATAATCGCTCATTGTGTCCACCACGTTCCCCTTCTCGTCCAATATATCGACGTCGTAACGGGAGAACTTCATGGGACCATCCTCCGCCTCTCCCCGGTATACGACCCGCGTGTAGAACGCCTTGGACGATCCTGTAACGTTGCGCATCTCGATCTTTCCGATTCGGTCGGGCAGCGACATGTCGGCATCATGGAACAGGGTGAACATTCCGCAGGTCTGGAATGCGCATTCCCGCAGCATGGGAGAGCTGGCGAACTCATGCCCCTCGGTAAATTCGAAGAACCGTCCTTCTGGCTTCCTGAAGCGCCCCCAGCAAATCGTTCCCTCCTCCGGTACATCACCGATATCGAGTATCCCGTCCAGCACCCGGAAGGTGGGTCCGTGGAAGAACCGCTGGTAAATATCGTCGAAGCCGACCTTTACCTTTTTCGGTATCTTCACGCCCTTGCTCTTCTTGGCGCGCAGCCGCTTCTTGCCCATCTGAATCCTGCCGGTAAAATGAATTCTCGTATCCCCCATCTTCACTCCCTTTGGATTTATGAAATCCGATTCGACGCGAGCGTCGAGAAGTGCTTTCCCGCCACCGTTATCCAGGACCTCGCATACGATCCGGAGGTCCAGTGGGCGGCTCCGAAGGAGTTTCACGGGCTTGGTGAAGGCCACGTCCTCCATACCCCGGACAGCCAGGTCCGGGAACATCAGGCGGGCCGCCTCTGCGAAGACCTCCACGCCCATCACCCCCGGTAGATACGGAGTTCCCGCGATGGAATGATCCTCCAGATAGAGGTCCGCTCCAGCGTCCAGGTGCTTGCCAACAACTAGTTTCCTACACGGGACGTACGATAGGACCTCGTCGAGAAGGGGGAACTCATCCCGTTTCTCTGCAAGGGTGCGACCAAGCATCCAGGCCTCCGGGCTCAGGCCGTCCGGAAGGATTATGCCGTCGGCGTCCAGAAAGGCCACCTTACCGGCGATTGTCACCTCGGTCTCGGAACCCGAGAAGAGTATTTCTTCCCGTACCTTTTTCCTGCCGTAATCGAGAGGGATCAGCGTCACTCCCGCATCGTCGAATATCTTCAGCAGCGATCCCCTGGTGGCCATTCCCACACCCCTCCATCCCGTCCAGTTCGTGGATATCGCACTGACATCATCACCACCCTGCCTCTGAAGAAGTCCAACGTACTTGTTCAAGAGATCGTTGGCGGAGGAATAGTCCGTCTGACCGATGTTTCCGAACCTGCCCGCCACGGATGAGAAGGTCACGTACGCTTTGACATCGTCCTGGCGCGTGGTCTCGAAGAGGTTGTAGGCCCCGTTCACCTTGACGTCGAAGACCAGCGAGAACTGCTCGGGGGGTTTCTGGGTGATAAGCTTACTGATCTCCAGCCCCGCGGCGTGGATTATCCCGTCGATCCTTCCGAAGCTTTCACGTACATCGTTCATTACTTCCCGTACCCGCTGATGGTCCGTGACGTCGCAGGTGTGGAACTGCACGGTGGCTCCCAGATCCCGCATCTCCCGGATGTTGCGCATGATGGCCCTCGGCATGGTGTATCTTCGGTACTCCTTCTCCAGGAGGACCGGCGTAACGCGCTCTCCACGCTCCCGAAGCTCCGCATATAGCCCGTTCTTCAGATCTTCCATGCCCCGTTCGTCCAGATCTGCAAGCTCCTCTGCGTTGTCCGGCATCTCGACGATGTCTAAAAGTACCAGCCTGGGCCTGAAGTGCCGTGCAAGGTCCTTGGCCACCTCAGCGGTGATGCCGAAGCCTCCACCGGGGATCACGAACACCCATTCCGAGTCTATATCGAGGTTGGGCTTTCGCAAGGGGTCGATTTCACCATGATACATCTGGGCTATTCGCCTCCCGCCGTCCCCGTAGCAGACCTCGAGACGGGTATCGCCCTTCTCCACCTCGTCCAGAAGAAGCCGCGCCACCTTGGCAGCACTGGAAAGCTCGCCTATGTCCACGCATTTCACCCTTACCTTTTCCATCTCCTTTCCCAGAGCCTTGGTGAGGCCCGTGATCCCGCCCTGAACCGGGGTTGTGAAGGTACCGTCCCCCTCTATCCCGAAGGAGCCACCCATCTCCACGGCGGACAGGAAAAAGGCATCTCCGTCCGACCCGGTCAGGTCGCTGTTGAGGGCCTTGGCCAGACCGAACAGGGATTTCACCTTGCGGCGGTTCAGGGCAACCCATCCATCGAAATCCAGCTCGCTCATGTGGGGTTCCTCGTCCAACCCGATGAGATAGAACACGCCCGAAACTTCGCCATACTTGTCGTGCACACGGTCAAGGACCTCTCTCTGTGCGTCACTATCAAAGAGGTCGAAGGAAAAAGTATCTTTCCGGGCCCTTACCGATCCCTTCTGCTTATCATCGTCGTCGTATCGGTAATCGTACTCGACGACCCTGGCACCCTTCTTACGAAGGAGTGCCCCCAGCTTTCGGGAGATCCCTCTGTCGTCCGCCGCCACGATAACGGTCTTCCCCTTCAGATTCGTCACGATCGCATCCGAAAGAGGGGCGGGAACGTAGCGTGTAAGGTATCTTCTGAGGTCCCTGGCCTCGCCTGTCAGTTCCGCCTCTCCGGTCGTTGCAACCGGCATTTCCTCCCCGCCGGACTCCACGGGGATCTCCACTGCATCTCCCCCCGTGCCTTCCGATGGCAGACGGCTGGCGATGTAATCCACCACGCTACCGATGGTGGAGTATTCGGAGAGATTCACACCCTCGTCCCGCTCCAGACTGTATTTCTCCCGTATGGCGGCAAAGAGCTCAACCTGCTTGACCGTGTCGATGCCCAGGTCCGCCTCCATGTCCAGGTCTGGTTCGAGCATATCCGCCGGATAACCCGTCTTCTCCGCTATGATATCGATGATGACCGTCTCCAGTTCTCCCCGAGGGGATACACCTTGATCTTGTTCCGCAGGAGGGGTCGTAACGGGCTCGCTGGCAGTTATATCCGGAGCCGGTCCCGAAGGGGTGGTAGAAACTACCTCGCGAGATCCCTCCCCTGTTATCCGGCCGCGGATGTACCCCACCACGCTCCCGATTGTGGAGTAATCTGAGAGATTCACCCCCTCGTCGCGCTCCAGACCGTATTTCTCCCGTATGGCAGCGAATAGCTCGACCTGTTTGACCGTATCTATACCGAGATCGGCCTCCATGTCGAGGTCGAGTTCGAGCATGTCCGCCGGATAACCCGTCTTCTCCGCTATGATATCGATGACGATTCCTTCAAGACCGTCCGTCCGGGCACCCGGGGGTGTCGCTGGCGAAGATGAGGGGATCGGGGTAGATGGTCCGGGTACTGATGATCCGGGTGCGGAGGTCTTCATATCTTCCGGTAAACTGCCCCGGATATAATCCACCACGCTACCGATGGTGGAGTAGTCGGAGAGATTGACCCCTTCGTCGCGCTCCAGACCGTACTTCTCCCGTATGGCGGCGAAGAGCTCGACCTGTTTGACGGTATCTATGCCGAGATCGGCCTCCATGTCGAGGTCGAGTTCGAGCATGTCCGCCGGATAGCCCGTCTTCTCAGCTATGATGTCGATGATATTTCTTTCAAGGCCGCCTGTTCCCGTCGCTTCAGGCAATGCTACCTCCGAAGAAACGTCACTTTCCGCGTGAGCGGGAAGGGCCAGGCGCTCCACGGCCGGTGTAATGATAGGCTCCTCTCGCTTCTCTGCCCTCACGTCGGGCCCAGTATAGCTCGGCCTCGATCCATCATCCTTGATCTTCAGTATCTTGTCCTCCACCACGAGTTCACCCTTCATCTGCTTCGATACCGCTTTAAGCCACTCCCGGTATCTCACCTGGTCCACCACCCGGTCCTCATCCCTGTTTATTATCTTGATGATAGACATCGCCATTTGCGAGCCGAAACCCGCCGCAAAGCGCAGGGCGTAGGTGAAGAACTTCCTCACTCCTCCCGACAGGTTCAGCCCTTCCAGGTACGGATCGGGCACCCTGTAATTTGCTATGGGGGGGACCTTTCCCTTCTGCAGTATCTTTATGGCGATTACGTCCTCGATCCCGCAGCCGAAGGCGTGACCCGTAAACCCCTTGGTGTTCGTTATAAGTATCCTCCTGTAATCCTGGCCGAAGGTGGCCTCGAGGGCATCCTTTTCCGCATTGGAGCTGCCGCCCCTGGCCGGAGTGTACGTCTCGTGGGAAACGAAGACCATATCGTCCACGAGCTTCTTTCTGCTGAATCCGTATCTTCGCTCGAACCGTCCGAGAAAATGATTCATCTCCGATGCGACGTGAGCGGTGTCGAGCCTCGTGGCGTGGAATGCGCTGTTGGCCATGTATGTTGCCATGAGCTCAACGATGGGGTCCATCCCCCTGGCTGCCACGTCCTCAGCCCTCTCGAACACGATACCGATCCCTCCCATGCCCACTATCAGGCCCTTACGTCTTCTGTCGAAGGGCAGCGCAGCCTCTTCCACGTTCCCCTCGGTGGTGGCCGCACCGTTGGCCAGAAGTGCCGTCACCAGCCATTCCATGTTATGCTTGTAGGTGGGCACGTCCCCCGAGATCAGAATAACCCTTCTGCACCGCCCCATACGGAGGAGGTCTTCAGCCATGCCCACGGCCTGAGTGGACGTGGCGCACGCGGCGTTGTTATGAAGGTTGGGGCCCCTGGCGTTTATCAGCTGGGCGAACTGGGCGTGTCCCATGGACAGGACAGCCAGCATGAACTTCCTGTTGAACTCATAAACATCCGTCTCATCGACGTCGGCGGAGATGTCCGTATAGGTTTCTGCGAACCAGTCTGTCATCTCTCTCTTCACGCCATCATCGCTTATCCTCGTTATTATCGAAGCATAAAGGTTCATGAGCTCGCGCTTGGCGCGGGGTCCGTACTTGTCCATATAGTAGTTGGATGTCAATTCTAGCAGCTTGTCGTAACCGGGGAACGTGGATGAAAAGATCACGGCGGTATCTTCCTGCATTTCCTCGGGAAGCTCCCAGTTGCCCCGGAGGAAATTCCCGGTGGACGTCATGTTGTACTTCCTTACGAGAGGTATTCCCGCATCCCTCATCGCTTCCAGCCCTCCTGCGATGGCCAGCTGGGTGGATATGTCCAGCACTGAAACGAGCTCCTCTTCGATGCCGTACTCCCCGTGAAGGTCGAACCTGCCCATCTGTCCCGCCAGCTTCAGAACGTCCGAATCCTCCTCGATCCTCTCGAAATGGGCCTGACCGTTGCTAGCCTTGACGAGCTTTACTATATTCTTGTCGAGGAACTTCTTCCGGTATTCCGGGTCGATGGCATCTATAAGATTGATCCCATCCAGGATCATGTCTGCGTTCTTGCTGTCGAAGACTGCCTTGGATTTCCCCGGAAGCCCGAGCCCCGTTCCCGTGATGACCACTCGGTCGAGATAGAGGTTCATGAGCTTGGCCCTTCTGCCAAGGTCGACGTATTCCGCCAGATCGGGGGAGACCGATAGCGGTTGTGTCGGCGCTGGCCGGGAAGTATGAACTGCATGAACCGCACTCTCCCCTCTCATGGCCGCTCCTGCTGCAATGAATTCGGCGGTGTAAAGGTAACTATCATCGGGAGAATGCCATTTTACGGGAATACCGAAGACGGCGAGCGCTCCAAGAGCCTCGTTGAACGTGTGTATTCCGCCCTTCTTTGGATGGTTCGTCAGGACGGCGCGGTGAGAACGTTCCTGAAAGATGTTCTTGACGGTGATGGTCAGGGCCCGTTTCGTGCCCACCTCAAGGAATATCCTGATACCGAGATCGCCGTACATGAACTCCATTTCCCTTCTCCATTCCACAGCCCCCGCCACCTGCTCTACGAGTATGTCGATTATCTCATCCCTTGCGCCCGGTCCCGTGGGATATAGTCCCCCGTGAACGTTTGTAAGGGTGGGTATGGCGGGGGCCTTGATGGGTATGTTGGAGAGGAATTTCCTCAGGGGTTCCTTGGCCGGTGCGACGATGTCGGAGTGGAAGGCGTGGGACACCGGCAGCATGATGCAGTTGATCCCTTCGCGTCCCAGCTTCTCCACCGCGATCTCGACGGCCCTGCTCTCCCCGGATATAACGCTCTCCACGGGCGAGTTCTTGTTTGCCACTATCGCATATCCATCGACCTCGTCCAGTACCTTCTGGACGATGTCCTCGCTGGCCGCGATGGAGGCCATCTTGCCCTTGTCGTCTATCTGGATATTGGCCATCTCCCGTCCCCTGGCCGACGCTGCCAGAAGAGCGCTCTCGAAATCCATCACACCGCTGGCCACCAGTGCACCGTACTCGCCCAGGGAATGACCCGCCACCGCATCGGGTTCGACGCCGAACTGCGCCAGCAGCCTGTATAGGGCGATATCCCCCGTTATCATGGCCGGCTGGGTGATCTCGGTCCGGCGGAGCTGGCCCAACTTCTTCTTCTTGGACTCATCAGGTTCGTCCTCGTCGGCAAAGATGATATCGGTGAGCGGACAGCCGATTATGCCGGTCATTATCCGGTCGGATTCCTCGAAGGTCTCGGCAACGATCCTGTACTTCTGCGAAAGGTCCCGAAGCATGTTGAGGTACTGGGAGCCCTGGCCGGGGAAAATAAAACCGATACGCGGCTCGCCAGAATCCTCGAAAAGCAATTCCCGCAGCGTCTCCGGATCGCTGGACGATATACCCCTCACTTCCAGTGCCCGCATCCTATGGGGATCTTCGATATTATCCAGGATCAGGTCCAGCTTTGAACCGAGTTCCTCCACATCCCCCGCTGCGACGGATAGCCGGTATTCTCCCCTGCGACCCATGGAACGCAGGTTGATCTTATGAACGAAATCGGCCAGACGGAAATCCTTGCGATGGCCCTTTAAAGAAAGATCATTTCGCACCTTCCCGATCAGTCTTTTCAAAGCGTCCCCGGAGTCTGCGACCAGGAACAGAACGTCGCCCTCGGCATGGGCCCTTTCCGAGAGATACCGGTCCAGGTCGAAATCCTCTGGAAATGCGGGAACGGTGGTAATTATTTCAGGGACGGGGAAAGGCAGTGAGGCTGCCATACGATCGACATGGCCGGAGAACCCGGGATCCACCGGATATCTGCCGGTGTATTCCTCCAGGGTGGCGTGAAAATTCGCACCCCCGAAGCCGAAGGCGCTAACGCCGCCCCTTCGCGGAATCTCCCGTCCTTCTAAGGTAGGCCGCTCCCAGGGAGAAGGCTCCGTGACCACGAAGAAGGGTGAGCTCGAAAGGTCGATTTTCGGATTCGGTTCTCTGTAGTTAATGGTTGGAGGCAGGGTCCGATTATGCATGGCTAGGACCATCTTCAGGATACCCGCTATACCGGCAGCGCTCTTAAGGTGACCTATCTGCGATTTGATGGACCCGATTCCAACCGGTGTCTTTTCCCCGGTGGCCGAGCCCCATATGGTGGTGAGCGTCTGGAGCTCGGCGGCATCTCCCACCACGGTGGAGGTCCCATGCGCTTCCACCAGGCTGACGGTATTCGGATCGTAGCCGGCCCTCTCGTAAGCAGCGTTGATGGCCAGTGTCTGCCCTTCCGGATTGGGGGCTGTGATACCCTTGGCCCTGCCGTCGCTGGAGCCGCCCAGACCTCTCAGAACAGCATATATCTTGTCGCCATCGGTCATGGCGTCGGAAAGCCTCTTGAGGACCAGCACACCTGCGCCCTCGCCCATGACGAAGCCGTCGGCACCGGCGTCGAAGGGTCGGCTTCCGGTGGCGGACAGCACGCCTATCTTGCAGAACTTGACATAAGTGACGGGATTCATGGTCCGGTCCGAGCCGCCGGTTATTACGACGTCGAAATCCCTGGCCTGAAGACCCTTCGCCGCCGCATCGAGGGCCGCCAGCGACGATGCGCAAGCGGCATCGGTGGTGTAGTTGGGGCCCTTGAAATTGAATCGATTGGCTATCCTTGCCGGAATGATGTTCGAGAGCTCCCCGGGCATGGAATCCTCGTTTATGGAAAGCATGTCGCCACAGATGCGGTCCTCGATCTCAGAAAGGACCCTCTTTCGCTCCTGTTCCGAGAGGGAGTCCAGGGCTCCACTGTCCAGGAGCGCCTTCTGATATTGCTGTAAATGGATGAGTATGGCCGCCTCGTCGCGCTTTTCCCCGCCCTGCGCATTGGCCATGATCACCGCCACCCTTGCCGGATCGATCTCCTTGCCATCATATCCCGCATCCGCCCAGGCCTGCTTGGTGGCCGTCAATCCCCAGAGCTGAACCGTATCGATGCGCTCCACCATCTTCGGGGGTATTCTGAAAGCGAGGGGATCGAATTCGTAATCGGTAACGAAACCGCCTATCTTCGCGTACGTCTTGTTGGGGATCGACGGGTCGGGATGGTAGAAGACTTCCTGGTCCCACCTGTCCGGAGGAGCGTCGATAATGGAGTTTTTCTTATTGATGATGTTTTTCCAGAAGCTCTCGATGTCCGGGGCATCGGGAAAGACGCACCCCATTCCCACCACCGCGATGGGTTCGAAGGTGGCTGCATGGTAATCGGACAGTTCGGCCGGAGGAAGCGACAGAGGTTCTTCCCGGAAAACATCCTCCGGTTCGAGCTCTTCGGCCGCCGATTCAAAGATATCAGTGATATCTCCCGTTCCGGATTCCGGGAGGTCCGGCTCCACCGGATCTTCATCCCTAACCCCACCCAATTCCGTCGCCACGTAATCCACGACACTGGCAATTGTAGGATAATCCGACAGGTTCACGCCTTCTTCCGCCAGGCCGTACCTTTCTCTTATTGCCCCCATGAGCTCCACCTGCTTGACGGTATCGATGCCGAGGTCGGCCTCCATATCGAGATCGGGCTCCAGCATGTCGCTGGGATATCCGGTCCTCTCCGAGATGAGAGAGATTATCCATTCCTCGATACCTCTTCTCGTTATCCCCGTGGCGCCATGAGCAGGAGCTTCGACAAGTTCCGATCCTGCCATCGGGATCCCCTCGTCTCCCGCATGTTCCTCGGAGATTTCATCTCCCACGGACCTCCCGGATCCTTCATCCTCATCGTATTCTCCGTCTCCCACGCGATCCCCGGAGGCAACATTCCCTTCAGCCGATAAGCTCGCTGCCCCCTCGATACCCAACCCGTTTGCTATAAAACCAACAACATGCCGGATCGTCGGATAATCGGAAAGGGTTATGCCCTCGTCGGCGGCAATATGATATTCCTCACGTATAGTGGCGAACAATTCCACCTGCTTGACGGTATCGATACCGAGGTCGGCCTCCATGTCCAGGTCGAGCTCGAGCATATCCGTGGGATATCCCGTCTTCTCGGATACGATCCCCATTACCCGCTCTTCAATATCTCTCAGTTCTTTTGGAGCCATTCTTCCACGATTCCTTGAAATGTTTTTCTTAATGATTGGAAAATTTTCGACATGTATGAAATAATATTATTTAATCCTTATAGCATATGAACCAACAGGATAATTATCTTCAACCTGTTCAATGAGGACGGAGTCGAAGCTCCGGGAAACCGAGGGCGTCATCACAAAGGCCCGAACACATGATATCCCGGTCAAATGATGTCATCCATATTTTGCATCCCTTATCATACAATTGAGGTTTATCGGTGTAACGCAATGGGGCCTTGTTAAAGGAACACAACATTTATAAATTCTTAAACCAATGCATTATGAAGTATAACGGCGTTATAACCAGGTGTTGAGTGGGCTCTAATGCCGGGAAAAAACAAATAGGATTATGTAAAATGAAGTGCATTCGGGTAGCTTCGGGAAAGTGATCAATAATGAGAAGATTGCTGAAGGTATTTATCATCACTCTGCTTCTAGTAGCATTGCCTCTGTATATAACGATGTCCAATGGAACCGACCGCAAGGCCAAAATCACCGGAACGGACGGTGAAATAACCTCGGACGAAGAGAGTCGGATAGGTCCGGCGGAACAACCATCCCACCGGACCAGGACCGAGGACGTCGTGACCGTCATGTTCGATGATGCCCATTTTCCGGCCTTTACCGCTGATCCGAAGAACAGTGCGGATGAGGCTCACGGCGGTTGTCCCGGCGGATACAGCGATTTTGCAGATGTTCTCCGGGACCCCAAGGGAATGGAGGCATCCCATCCCGGTCACACGTTCGACACGGACAATACCTATGAGGTAATCACCCTTGATGAGGGGGAACGCATAACAGATGCGAAGCTAGAGGACGTGGATGTACTCGTCGTCCCGTGCAGCATGAACGAGTACCGCGACTCGGAAGTGGACGCCATAGAAAAATATGTCAAGGGAGGGGGGGGGCTGTTCCTCATTGCGGATCATTCCAATTTCGCCACCTCCATGGATGACATCGCATGGCGGTTCCATGTACGCTGGGCGCACGATGTCGTCACCGATGCCAACGACTATTCAGGCCCGTACAACTACTGGATCATCTGGGAGGACACCCCGCCTGCCAGCGGCCCGGGCGATGATAACATGCCTGCCAACGATAGGCCGGACCACCAGAACGATGAGGACGAGGTCTGGAAGATCACGAAGAACTCACCCACGGTCCAGTTCTACTGCTCCAACGCCTACACGTTCGAGAATCCCTCGGAATCCCGGGTGGTTATACGGACGGATACTGACGGCTCCTCGAACTTCAACGGCGAGCCTGCGTGCCTCGCACTTCCAAACGGGAACGCCACCGGCGCGGGAAAGGCCGTGTTCATCACGGATTCCAACGTGTTCGGTGACGATTGGGACAACTGGTTCGGCCCCGACGGCGACTGTGATGAGGACGGCAAGAGGGATTTCTGGGATGAACATAATGCCGAGTTCGGCCTCGGAGTTATTGACTGGCTGGCCCCGGGTTCCTACGAGGTAGCACTGATCCCAGGGGAGAAGGACCCGCACAACGGACTTCCCAAACCGCTGTTCCACATATACGAACCCGGAGAGAGCCACACATTCGACATCGAGGTTTGGAACCTGGGACTGAGAAGGGATGAGATCGAGCTGGAGATCGATGACCTGCCGGAGAACTGGACCGCCACACTCGATCATTACAAGACCGAGGAGCTGGGAACCAGGGAGAATGAACACGTATTCCTCACGGTGACGGCGCCCAAGACCAACGTATCGGAAGGGGATTATGCCCTGATCAACGTCACGGCGACCTCCGTGGGCGACCCCGAGAACGCCACGGACACCATCACATCCATGAACGTCATCACAGTGGACCTGGGTTTCAACGTGAACTGGGCGGTGAAACTGGATTCGAACGAGGAGAAGAGGATCGTGGTGGACCCCGGCAAGACGACGGTGACCACCCTTGGCATCAACAACATCGGCAATATAAACGATACCTACCGCATAACACTGGAAGGCGTACCAACCGGTTGGCAGGTGACCGCGGACACGTCACAGCATCCGGAATGGAGCTATGATGAGGAGAAAAAATGCCTCAGCGGCGTACAGCTGGGATCGTATCATTTCGAGGACAACACCACGGGGATCGCCTTTATGTTCACTCCTCCCGTGGATGCAAAGCAGGGAGATACCGCCATTGTGACCGCCCTGGGGGAGTCATACCTCTCGCGTCTCACCGGGCAGGATGCAAGGGGAAATCACGATGACGATCTGACATTGGAGGTCAGCGCAAACAGGGCTGTGGAATTGACCTGCGAGGAACTATACAAATACGTCGATCCGGGAAAGACGGTGAGTTTTCTCCTGTCGGTACAGAACAACGGGAACAGCCGCGAGGAGGTTGAGATAATGCTCGGCCCCATGATACCTGGCTGGACAGCTGCCGTGGACTCACCCACCGTCGTGCTGCAGGCACGCCAGAAGAAGACGGTCACCGTGACCATGTGGGCTCCGGAAGATGCCCTGGAAGGATCTAGGGCCGTGCTGGAAGTATCTGTGGGGCTTCCATCGGTGGACAAGGTCGTGGATTCACTGGCGGTCACGGCCATCGTGAACCGTTACTGCCAGATCAATGCGACCCTCCTTGATGACGAATTCCATTTCGTGGACGCGGGGGAGAAGGTCTCCATCAATCTGTCCATCGGCAATCCCGGCAACGGCCCCACATCGGCGTACCTGACCATGAGCAGTCTTCCCTCGGGCTGGGACTTCGAGTTCCGGCTTATGGGCCAGCCCCTTACCAGCAAGAACCTGGAGGCAGGAGACAATTATCAGGTCCGTCTCGACATATTCGTTCCGCCCGATGCTCTGGCCGATGCGAACCCCGACTCGGCCGGATTCGATCCTTACGCCCTTATGATAAACATAAGCGGGGAGGAGAACAACATCGGGCTGCCCCTCTCCTTCATGGTGAACAGGAGATCGGACATCAGCGTGTTCACAGGCGACGACCTGGAGATAACCGAACCGGGTTCCTGGACCATGTTCTACGTATGTGTCAAGAACGAGGGTAATGCCTGGGACGAGGTCCTGGTGAGCCTTGACGACATACCGGTGGACGAAGAGGGCAGCAGCGGCCTTGCGAAGGAATGGGAGATCTTCTTCACGTCGGTGGCTCTCATCGAACAGGCATCCGGCGTAGCCGAGGTATCGAGAATGGATTTTTCCGGATTGATCGACACGTCCCTGCTCTCCCCGGAATCGGGATTCGAGCCCAACAACTCCCATGAGGAACTCGTGAACGTCAGGGAGCTCACTCTGAGGCTGCCCAAAGGGGGTGTTGCGTGGGTGGGAATAACCGCCGAGGTTCCCCATTATGCCGCAGCCAGGGATACGAGCTTCAATATCTCATCCGAGTGTCTGACGAGCATCAGGGTCAGACCGCCGATCATCGAATGCAGGGTGAGCATAAGGAACGCGGACCTTGGCATATCGGGCGGGCTCAGCCTTTCCGCCCCTGCGAAGGCCGGAGAGCTGATATCGGTCATGGTGCACGTCAAGAACGTGGGGGATATAAGGGCAGAGAACGTGCAGCTTCGCCTCTACGAGGACGGCACCGTGATCTCCACCATGCCCATACGAACGATACTGGCCGGGAAGACCCAGTTCGTGGCCTTCACGTGGAAGGTGCCGAACAAGGACAGCTGCAAGCTGAAGGTCGTCATCGACCCGGACAATCACATTGCGGAGAAGAGCCGTCACAACAACAAGGCGGAGACGGATGTTGACATAAGCGGCTCATCCAGCATATTGTCCCTGACCTACGAGACCGTCATGTGGGGTGTTCTGGCAGCGATCTTCCTGGCTCTCGCCGCCCTCGGGATCAACTGGTTCTTTAGGAGAAGATGAGGGTTTACGCTCGACGTCCTCGGCCCTTTTATGTGAAAACGGGAACAGAGTGACCGTCTTGGTAAGTAAATACGTGCCAGAATGGGACGGATTTACACAAAAGAGCGTATGTCTAGCTACATAGATCCACTCGATCATCCAACTACATCGATCTCCTTCAGGATGATCAGTACAAGAAGACCCAGCAGCAGTATGTACGTGAAACCGGTTGCCAACTTGCTCTTGGTGTAGAGGTCGAGGGCATTGGAGAAGAATCTCCCCTTTCTTATCCTGGTATTGCCGAAATCCACTCCGGAGAACTTGTCAAGAACGAGGTGTGAGAGAAATCCAAGCATTCCTCCAACGGACAGAAACCACTTGATACTTACTGGATTGTCGATGTAAACGAGGTATATAATCTCCCCGACTATTATCACCGCGGGGACGGAGTGGAACATCCCACGATGCCGGGTTATGACCTTGAACACGGCGCAGACGACGATCCTGATGAACAGGTATCCGCCAGCGAAGATAACCGTCAAGGTGGCGATGTCCATGTCCCTTTCCATCAGCTTCACCACCATGATGAACGGTATCACGGCGGCGGCAACGTTGAATACCTCCCGCAGCGGGATGCTGTCGTCATGATCCAGGTCCGGCAGTAAGGCACCGACCGCACCCAGCATGAACGCGAGCACGCAGTACAGGAGTCCGATACCGAGAATGAAATAACCCGCAACCCCCACGGTGGCGCTTACGAGTATCCCGAAAATGAGATGTTGATGATAATTACCCATACCACAACCCTTCCGACCTGGAATGATACCTCGGCATCATTCCCAAGATCCATTGCTCACATCGCGGGCCTATACGGCGAGCATCTTGTTTGCTAGCCTCAAAGCGCCCTCGACGTAGCGTATCGCCGTGTCGTAATCCTTGCTATCCATTGCAGGCTTCGACTTCACCACCAGTTCCTGGACCCGGGTTATGTCCTTGCCCAGTTTCTTCAGCTTCAGCATCTTCTGCTGGGCCACCTTCAGCTTGACGACAAGCGCCTTGTTCTTGAGGGATGCGGAGAATTCGGGTACGATCCCCTCCAGCGAACTCAGGGCATCCTTGATCTTCTTCTTCTTTAACAGTACGTGACAGTTGCTCAACGCCTTCTCGAGCTTCTCGGTGGGGAAGTTCTTGAATTTTCTCGTCATGATCACGAGATTCTTCCCCTCATTGTACAGTTCGATGATCCTTTCGAGCTGATCGATGCGGCGTATGTTGGAGAGGCTTCTCTTTGCCAGTATGTATGCTTCCGTGTTTGCTTTCTTTGCGAGCTTCTCCTTTGCCTCCTTGACGAGCTCTTCGGATTCGGGGTACTTGAAATCGAATTTTTCGAGTCCGGTCAGGGTGGCCTCGGCGCGCTCGATAGCATTTTTAGCGTCCTTCTCCAGTTCGCTCACCGAGGATTCCAGGCTGAGCGTCACCAGTAGATTTCTGGCGTATTTCTTGGCATCGCTAAGTATATTCGCCGCTTCCATGTAATCCTTCTGCAGTTCGGCGATACTGGCCTTCTCCACCAGTCTCTCGATATGCGAGGCGTCAAGGTTGTTCCTTTCCGCCTCCTTCAACATCTTCTTGACCTCTTTCAGGGTGACCCGCGCCTCCTCGAGAAATCGGGGATCCTGTTTTCTCAGAGCGGAAAGCCTCTGGGACATCTCGCGCAGCGATTCGACCTCGTCCAGGGTGCTCTCTATATGGCTGAATGCCACTGTGAACTTCCGATCGTTCAGGGCGATCTCCGCCTTTCTCAACACCGTCTCGACACTGGTTCTGTCCACGCTTATGTCCAATCCCCTCAAAAGGTTCCATGCCTCATCGAGATATGCCGACATCTTCTCATAGCAGGTGTCGTTCAATTTCTTGACGTTCGTCTTGATGATCCCCATCACGGCAAGGAAGTTCATGTTCTTCATTTCGTTCACTGCGTGAGACAGCGAGCTCTTGAATGGTGTTGTGTCCACCCTGATGGATTCCGCCACCATGATGTCGGATCGAAATATGTCCAGGGATTGTTTTGAGTTATGATACAGTTCCCTCTGCTGCCTGATCTCGGGGGAGCTTACTCTGGCCCGAGGATCCTTCAGCATTTCCGATATCTCCGTAGCCTTCTCGTTATCCGGCTCCCTGCGACCGACATCGGCGATTATCTCGTTGGCCTCATTAGTCCTGGATAAAGCAATTAATGACGTGGCCTTGTCGAGGAGAATTGGGATGCTGTCCGACGATAGTTCGATGGCCTTGTCGAAGCAGGAGAGAGATTCCCCGTACTTGTGTAGATAAAAAAGGGCGTTTGCCTTAAGGTGCCACGTTTCCTCGTTCCTGGGTTCGAAACGTATCGATTGGTTGAAGCTATCGACGGCTTCACGATAGCTCTCGCGTATCATCATTATCTTTCCCTTGCCGGCCCATGCCTTGTAATTGTTTGGGTTCGTATCGATGGCCGAGTCATAGGCCTTGAGGGCCTCGTCGAGCTTGTCCATCCTGAAGAACGCATCCCCCTTGGTGGTAAGGGTTTCCTCCCAGCCCTCCTCCTTGTCCGCTAGGGAATAATACTGAAGCGCGAGCTTCACGTTCCCTATCTCCTCGTGGATCTGTCCGACCTTGAATATGGAGTCCCTGTGCTCGGGATCGATCTCCAGTACCTTTTCGAAGGCCTCCAGGGCCCTTTTTGTCCTTCCCAGGATATAGAGCGAATTCCCTTTCCTGTACCAGGCATCCACATTGTTCTCCTCAATCTTGGTCGTCCAGTCGAAGCATCTCACTGCTTCCTTGTAACGACCGAGCTGTTCCAGTGCCCTTCCCTTCATGAACCAGGCTTCGGAGAGCTTTTTATTGAATCTCGTTGCCTTGGTATAGCACTCGATGGCACTCTCGAAGATGCCGGATTCGTCCAGCAATCGTCCCTTCTCGAGCCAGGCCTCACCGAGATTCGGATCGATATCGAGGGCCTTGTCGAGCGCTTCGTTCGCTTTCTGGTTGGCACCGATCATTATGAAGACCCGGCTCTTCCCGAGCCATAGAATCGCTGAATTTCCCACATGACCTATACCAGAGGTGTAGGTATCAAGGGCTTCCTCCAGCCGGTCCATTCCCATCAATGTGTCCCCGAGATGGGCCCAACCTTTCTCGCTTCCGGTATCGATGTCACAGACCTTCTGAAAACAGGATTGAGCCTCCGATAGCTTGTTCAATTTCAACCATGCCTTTCCCTTGAAATACCAGGCTTCGGAATCTCTCACATTGTCCCTTATCTGATGATTGAAATAGTTGATTGCCTCGGAATAGTTCTTCCTCTTGTACTCCCTTTTTCCATCCTCAAGCCACAGTCCTTTCTCGCTCGGCATCTTCTCGTCACCCACGGGGAGGATATTGTCCGAATGGACCTATAGGAATTGCCACCGGCACACTCCGGACATTATAATACGTGAATTACTTATATTTTTGTATATCATTGTAATGCTGATTTCCTCAGAATGTTAACTATATCTCCTCCGTATGCCCGATTTGCATGGAGATGTGGGGTTCCTCCTTCATCTGCCCATATTATTGGCAGCAAGTTATAATGGAAAAAATTTATTTTATCCATTCAGTTATCCCTTATTCGATGTCATGGTTAGCATGGATACCCTAAAACAGGCGCTGGATGATAGAGGATTGACAATAAGCACTGCGGAATCATGCACGGGCGGGATGCTTGCTCGCCAGCTCACCTCGGTGCCGGGGGCTTCGGGGTATTTCCTCCTGGGTTGTGTGACGTACAGCGAGGAGATGAAGAGATCGATACTTCACGTGAGGGAGGATACGCTGCATGAGCATTCCGCCGTATCGGGGGAGGTGGCCTGTGAAATGGCGGCGGGCGTCCGGGAGCTGTCCGGCTCGGACGTCGGTGTATCGACCACGGGGTATGCGGGACCGGAGGGCGGGACCGGAACGAATCCGGTCGGGACCGTGTATGTAGGTATCTCGACGACATATGAGCTGATATCCGAAGTGTTCCATTTCAACGGGGACCGAAACAGGGTCATCGAAAGTGCATGTGAGGCCGCCCTACGGATAATATACGACAGCATTGAGTTCCCTTGAGAAAATGAGAATGATGTAACGCAGTGCAGTTCATCGTTCAAGGTTATTGGAAGAATGGAATGATCTCTTTAAGGAGTATCATGAGGCGCCCGGGCCGCGCATTGCTCTCGGCAACGGGGATATCCCTGTCAATAGCCCTCGGCATATGCATCTTTTCATTATCCGCCGGTATAGACGCGTCCATCCATAGCATAATCGAGGAGGTGGGTGTCGATATATACGTTGTACCGGAGGGAGCCCCGGTCTTCTTTCAGGACATGTTCCCACCGATCAGCGATAGTCGTGATATATCGAGAACGCTTCTGGGAAATGAGAACATAACCGCCGCCGGCCCCCGTCTTATAGGTAGTCTGTATCTGACCTCGCTTACCTCGGACGAAATGGATGATCTCGATCACGATGGCGGTATAGGCGAGGATGAACTGAAGGTGTATCACGCCATAACAAGGGGAAGAGTACCCGAGATGGACGGGGATTTCGGTGGGGAGACCGTGATATCCGGAGAATATCTGCCGACACGGGATGATCCTTTCTACCAGAACGGAAAATACGAGGGTGGTGAGAACTCATCACACTTCACCCACGAGATCGTGCTGGATGAGGGTCTAGCGGAGGTACTTGATGTGAACGTGGGGGATAGGATCTTCGCCAGCAATGACTTCCCGCAGCTGGCGGACGAGGTGAGGGAATGGTGGAATACCACGGTCTATTTCGACATCACTGGCATAGTCACCGAGAGCTATGAGACCAGGGACATGTTGAGCTGCATCGTACATCTCAGCGAGCTTCAGTATATGTTGGGACTGACGAAATTCGACGGTGCCACGAAGATATTCGTCGAGTTACGGGATGGAGCGGATCCGGGGGCAACGAGCAAGTGGATCGATGAAGAGTCTCCCTACCATGGAAAGATCTCGGCGTACACGAAGGAGGAATACGAGGCGGATCTGATCCATTTTTCCGAAGTAATGAAGAGTTTCGGAGAGATGATCACCATTATAACGACCGTGGTATCCGTGATATTCGTGGCAACGGTGGTGGTTATATCGGTAAAGGAGAGAACAAATGAGATAGGAATTCTCAAAGCCATAGGCATCCCGAACAAGAGTATAATCATAATGTTCGTCGCCGAGACCTTCCTCCTCTGTCTCCTCGGGTACTTGTTGGGACTGATACTGGGTTTCGTTGGAACGCATATAGTCGATTTCATGATCCTGACATATTACGATTCGATACCTGCAAGCATAGAGATAACGAAGATCACGCCACTGGTGATCGGAAAAGTGACGTTATATGCGTTCTTGATATCCGTCCTGGGAAGTGTATTCCCCTCCTATTTCACGGGAAAGATACCCCCTATAACAGCCATAAGGAGGGTGTGAGATGTTGTTGAACTCTCTTATCAAGAGACCGGGCCGCAGCATTCTGACGATCACGGCGGTGATGATATCCACCTCGCTCCTGATATCTATGCTGTCCATTACCGAAGGTATGAGGTCCAGGCAAACGAGCAGTCTCGCGGAGAGCGATCAGGACATCGTCATCACCGCAGTGGGTTATCGGGGAGGCATCAGGAACACGAGAAGGCTCACCTCCATTCTCGAGGAGGACGCCGAGAACATCTCCGTTGCAGCTCCCGTACTGGTATCCTCCGTGGGACTTCGCCACGGGGAAAAATGGTATCCGATAATCGCCATCGGTTTCATACCTGAGAAGATGGAAGCTTTCATGTCGGAGGACCGGAAAGTGGACCTGTTCGGCCTCGAGATGAGCTTTGCCGAATGGTTCGGTACCGGGAAAGATCCCTATTTCAACGATTCCTATAACGGCAGTTTCACGGGAGAGGCCCTGATCAGCAGCCATCTTTCAGAATCTCTCGACTCCGGGACGGGAGATATGTTGCTCTTGGGTCAGAGCGGTACGGTTGAGAGGAACTTCACGGTGAAAGGCACTTTTACCACCCCCCTGACCGGCAAGGGTATATTCGGTATGGTGATCAAAGGTATCGTCCTGCTGCATCTCAGCGAGCTTCAATCCCTGATCGGGGCACATCTGCTCACCGATACTGGCGAGGTGGACGACCGTTCATCTTCCATTATCATATCGGTGAACGAGGACAGGAAGACCTCGGGGGATATAGGTGATATAGCATTTTCCATCAAGGAGAGATATCCCCTCTTCATGGTCCTGACCAAGAACGACAGGTTGACAAGGGTGGAAGAGAGAAGTGATATCGCCGATATCTTCTATACGTCAGCCGGTTCGGTATCTCTTGTGATCGGGCTGCTCTTCGTAGCCTGTATCATGATAATCAGCATTTACGAGCGTCAGAAGGACATCGGCATCCTTCGCGCCATCGGCATCTCGAAAAGAACGATATTTGGAAGCATCTTTTTTGAATCACTGATACTCATCTTCCTGGGTGCGTCTCTGGGAATAATCCCGGGCTACTTCGGTTCGGAATATATGGGTTCCTTCATGTCGGAAAAATACGGTCTGGATCTCGACTTCACGTCATTTACCCTTTCTCTCGTTGTTAAATGCCTTGCCTATGTATTGGTAGTCGGCTGTTTCTTCGCCTTGATCCCGGCCTTGAAGGCTTCCCGGCTCAGGGTGGTGGATGCCATGAACAAGTGATGAGATCACAAATGATCCAAACACCGAAACTGGATGTTATATGACGGTTGGATGGAATATGACGGTTGGATGGGATATGACGATTGGATGGGATATGACGGTTGGACGAGTCAATGGAATTCCCGAGTTCAAGTGGAAAAGAGGAGGGATAGTCTTTGTGTGAGAACGAACTGTCGATGGAGCCCGGGAAGGGCTCCCTTCTGTACGCCGATGCGGATTCGATCCTGGAAGACGCGGACTACGCAATACTGGGTGTTGCCTTCGAGAAAACAGTCTCTCACAGAAAGGGAACCTCAAAGGCGCCCCATTCGATACGGGAGGAGTCCTACAACATCGAGACGTATCATTTCCGACAGGATTTCGATGTGAGGGACGTGAAGATATGCGATATCGGGACCATCCATCCCACGGACTTCTCGGATCTATCGGACCTCCTCGTGGAGCGTTTCACGGAGATCGCCGATGCGGGGGCATTTCCCATCGTCCTGGGCGGAGAGCACAGTATAACCCCCTTCGTTCTGAGGGAGGTCTGTAAGAATCATACGGAACGTGCCAGTGGGATCATCAAGGTCGTTTCAATAGACGCTCACCTGGATTTCAGAGAATCATACCTCGGGGAGACCAATTCCCATGCCTCCGCCATGCGAAATGCGAGCGCCGTCGTCGGTATGGGATCCGTACTTCCTGTCGGTGTCAGATCCTTCGATAGGGATGAGTTCCGGGAGGCCAAGGAGATGGGCCTTGGATGGATCGATAGCTTTTCGATCCTGGAAGGTGGACTGGATGAAGCACTGCTTGCCATCGATCATTTCATAGGGGATTGCCCGGTATATCTGACCATCGACATGGACGGGATAGATCCCGCGTATGCGCCGGGAGTGGGTACTCCCGAGCCCTTCGGTCTGGCCCCATTGCATGTGTTGGCCATCATAGAGAAGATCGCCGAAAGGCTCGTGGGAATGGATGTCGTCGAGATATGCCCTCCCTTCGACAACGGGAACACATCGGCACTGGCATGCAGATTGATCGGGGAGGCCATGGCGTATCGGGGGAGCTTCCCGCTGGTAGAGTGACCTTACCATATCGTGAATTACACTTCTGCCGGTAGGTCGGCCATAGCATATCGTAAAGTGTATTTCCGCCGGTAAGGAGAGCATAGCATATCGTAAAGCATTTTTTGCTTGCAGAGAGGTTATGGCCATCGGTATCATCTTCACATTGATATAGAGGGCGTATGCCCGTGGAAAACCACATTTTCTGCGAAAATGCGGTACCCACCAACCCCCCATCATCCCTTCGGGATAGGCTCCCTGCGGTCGATAAGGGATTGCGGAATGTATAAAAGAAAAAACGACTGGATGCTTTGAATTTCTTAGATGATGAAAAAGCATAACACATTAAATAATAAGGTTGGCATATACGGATGACCTCCCATCCGGCGGAGTATATCTGCTGTGGGGGAATCGATAATTGGACCGGACCGAATTCCAATCTGCCCCTGTAACCGGCGCAGAGCGGGCGGTCAGGTCTCATAGCGACATTTCGCATCATCACTGTTCCCTCTCGGAAGGTGACCAAATTGGCGAGCAAGAGAAAATACAAGGATATGAAACAGGACGTTCCCTTCGAACTTCCCGAGTTCGACGAGACGGAATACCTTAAAGAACAGGTGAGTATCGGAAAGGGGGTCTTCGTATCGGTCGGTTGGGCCGTGGTGATGGGAGCGCTAACATTCCTCATCTTCTTCTTCTATCAGGATACGTGGCAGATCATATTCATACCCGGAGCATTGGGTCTGGCTGCACTTTACCTCATACTTCCCCGGTTCAAGGTCGACCTCAATTCCATGAACAAGAAGAGCTGGTTCAATTTCGTTTTCGCATTCTCCCTGGCCTGGCTTGCGGTGGTCATCATCTCTCTGAACCCTCCTTTCTCCGACTTTGCAGATCCCATCCTGGAGGATCGGACACTTGATATGCAGGAGTTCAACGCCACCGCGGACACCGTCGAGATAAGGGCGGTCATTCGTGACAATTACCGCCTCGAGGAAGAGACGTGCACAGTCACATTTCCTCAGGGCAGCGGCATCGTTCCCATCAAAACCACCTATCAGATGAAAAAATCGGGTAACAGCGCCTATTCATTCCTCCTGCCGCGTGATATAGTTGGCAGGATAGTGGCGAAGCAGTCCAACGGAACGGGCCCCCTTCCCATACTCTATGAGATCCGCGCCATAGATTCGGGGGAGAACGAGAAGAAGGCAGCGGGTAGCTTCATCATCGCCGGTGAGAACAGGCGTCCGGTCCTCAGGGAGGATTCGCCCCCCTACTACGATGAGGACAGGGATGCCATAGATCTGTATCTCTACGATAACAGCGATTTCAAGGATGTCTTTTTCGTCGTCAACCGCCATGATGACGAGATTGTTGACGATGACGAGCGATACGAGTTCGCAAAGGTCGACGATTCCAACCCGGTCAATGATGGGGGTGAGTACAGGCATCATTTCGAGGCCAGCCTGAAGGACTTCAGGAAGGGAGATTACAATATAACCATAACGGCAACGGATGCAGCCAATAATAATATAACCACTGTCATGGACTTCCAGATGGCGAAGGATGGAGCGGATGTGGGAAAGGGGGGCCAGAGGAGCATGCTCCCCGGTTTCGGCATCATCGAGGCCCTCGCCGTTCTTTTAGTACTTTTCACCGTGGCTCTCCTTCGAAGGAGAGAACGATCTTAGTTCAATGGTGTGGACTCCATGGCAGGAGATTCCGGATCGGACTCGGGAGGAACCCGTTCACGTCGAGGCAGGAGGATATTGGTCCCGCTTCTGGTGATCATAATAATCTTCCTTGTCATTGCTGCGGGGATTTACTGTTTGTGGCCCGCCGAACCGGATGTGGACGTTGAATCCGTCAAGATCGAGAATGTCTCCTGGGACAATTCCGGGCCGATCCCACGGCCCGGCCTCTACATAAAACTGAGGCTACTAATAGGGAATGATAACTACCTCGGTGCCTCCATATCAAGGGTCGAGGGGAAGGTATATCTTGACGATGTCGAGCCCGGTGAGAATGACTACATCGGCGATTTCGAGATATTGGAACCCTTCGAGGTTCCCTCGCGGGGTAGTACCAAGGTACCTGTCGATTTTTATTTGAAGGAACTAACATCACCCGGGGATGCCGTAAATATTCTCAAGGACGATACCGCATTTATACGCGTCATAGGTCGGGTTCACATCTCCTTTCCCCTGTGTGATTTCTCGGTGGATTTCGATCACACTCAGAAGGTCACCGGTTTTCTATAGAAAGGGGGTAAATACTTGTCTGGCTGGCTCAGCGGGGAATCCTTTCGGACACCAGGTTCCATGGGGCGATGGAGTTGCCGTTCCCTGGAACTCTTCTCATTGGGATTGATCGTATTCTGTCTGTTGTCGGCAGGTCCGTGGGCCACGGCAGTCGCCGAGGATGAGATAGTCCTTCATTACGAGTGGGAGTTCAAGGAATCTCAACTATCCACGATCCAGTGGAGCTGGGATTTCAATATATCTCTCCAGCGTCTGAACTCATACAAGGATTTCGCAGTGGAAAAGAGAAGGAACTACGGACGCATGATAACCACGAGGGACGATACTCTCGTGGAGGCGGCCGGGGAATTTCACAATGCCAGCCGGAGGAAGGGCTACGATGGAGAGAAAGAGGTGAGCTTCGTCCTCTCGTTCATCCAGAGCCTCGATTATACATCGGACAAGGTAACGACCGGTTATGACGAGTACCCGCGCTTTCCCCTGGAAACCCTGGCCGACCGGGGAGGTGATTGCGAGGATACATCCATACTCTTTGCCACCCTTATCATACTTCTGGAATACGATGCGGTCCTCTTTCTGATCCCGGGAACCGTGGATGAACCTGGTCACATGGCCGTGGGGGTGGCGGGAAGCGACCTTTCCGGTACCAATGTCATTCACAATGGAAAGGAATATTATTATGCAGAGACCACCGGGTCGGACTGGGGCATAGGGGACATTCCTCCGGAGTATCTGGACGCGGTCGTCACCGTTATAGAGTTCACCGGCGAACAATACGATCCCGATGAGGAAGGGGGATCCCGTAATCCTGTGCAATATCTCATGGAGGAGCATCCTGGCCTGGTCCTATTTTTTATATTCCTCCTTATTGCCATTGTCGGTCTGGTCCTGAACTCAGTGATGAAAAAGCCGCGTTCTCGTAAGCCCGAGGATACACAACGACGAGGGGAAGCGGACGATGAGCTGTGGCTAACGGGCCGTGGTTCATTAGACCCGAGGGATGACTTTTTCTTCTCCCCCCATCGAAGAAAGGAAGTGTCGGCGGCTGGAAAGGGAAAACGACTGTGGTCCCCCCTGTGCCCGAAATGTTCGGAAGAGCAGGTTTACGATCCCGATTCCAGAAGATGGACATGCGAGAGATGCAGGGGTATTCGTTTTCGTCCGAGCTCCTCCACCCCTCATCGTTATGATGATCACGGAAGTGAAAGATGGGACGAATGGGATTATTGATTTTTGATTTCTGAAGAAAAGTAAATTATATGATTTTGGAAAATGGGTCATCGTACGGGGGGAACCCCGAAAAGGAGTGTGAAGCGATATGGAGCCCGATGGGGAAAAGGTCGATGTCGGTGGGAAATCTACTAAAGATGAACTGGAGGAGCTGTTTTCTCTCCTTCAGGATGATAACGTCGTGATACGCGAGAGGACCGTAAAGATGCTGGGTGAGACCGGAGATCCCCGTGTCGTGAGACATCTTCTGGAGGTGGTAAGATACGACCGGGAGTGGAGGGTCCAGAAAGCAGCTGCTGAAGCCCTGGAGCTGTTCGGGACCGAGAAGGCCCTGGAGCCGCTGATCGAGGCGCTGAAGGACAGGGACAAGATGGTGCGTCAGGCGGCAGTGGAGGCGCTCTCGCATGAGACCAGGGCAGTCAGTCCTCTGATAGCCCTTCTTTCCGACAAGGATCGCAGCGTCAGGCTTCAGGTCATCTCGCTCCTTAAGGACATCGGGGACGGCGCGGCGGTGGGTCCGCTCATCGAGACATTGAAGGATCCGGACATCAATGTTCAGAAGAGCGTCATTTCGGCCCTGGGCGCATTACGTGCCCCCTCGTCCATAGAACCCCTGGTGAACATGCTCAGGGACCAGGACGAGCAGGTACGGGAGGAGGTCGTCCATGCCCTGGGAAATTTCCGCTCCACAAAGACCATCGAGCCTCTCATCGGCATCCTTGGAGGCGACGAGACCAATGAAAGGGCCAGGACTGCGGCCAAGGAGATACTCAAGAAGTTCGGCGACAAGGCCATCAAACCGCTCCTGGGAGAGATAATGGAATCCAGCGACGGATTGAAGAGGGACAATATCAAGGAGATCCTTGCCCATCTCTTCAACCAGTTCCTGAGATTCGAAGAGGAGCTCGGCAAGGCACGAAAGACGGTCCGTAAAAAGAAGCTGGTAACGAGGAAGGTATCCATTCCGGGAACGGGCGATCAGAGCGGGAAAACCGGAGGAGGCGAGGACGAAGCTAAGGAAGGGGAGGCTCAAGGAGGCGGTGATAAAACGGAGAAGGAGGATGTTAATGGCGGTGGGAAGGACGGCAAGAAGGGTGGTGGGAAGGACGGTGGGAAGGGCGGCGGGAAGGATGGGATCGAGATGGATGTCGAGGGTCTGTGGAAGAGCCGAGGCTTACCCATCAAGGGTGCATCCGACAGCATCGCGGAAAAAGGGGCATCCGGCCTCAGGTCTCCGGTGGGCCCGGGGCACGAGAAATCCCCTGCGGATACGGTCGAGATGTCCGGTGACGACAGGTTCTCGAAGATGGAGAAGCTTATCGGGTGGAGGGAGAAGGGACTTATAGGTCCGGACGATTTCAACAAGCTGAAGGACGATCTTCTCAACAAGAAGGAGTGAAGTGCCGTATCATTTTTATCCTTGAAATCAAGAGAGTACCCTTTTAATAAAAATACAAGCCGGGGACGTCGTCCCCGGTCCGTCAAGGGCGATGATTCCCGCCGCGGTCCCTATTCTATCTCATATATTCTCGCATAGAAGAACCAGAGGCGGAACCAGGCGTGGGGATGCATCTCCGCATCCATGAATCCAAAGAGGTCCTCCAAACCGAACTTCAGCGTCAGATCGAGTTTCAGCACCACTCCAAAACTGGCGCTGAACCTCCCCCAATCCTGGCCGAATATCGCGGCAAGCATGGGGAGATTGGTCCTGATTATGAGGGAAAGCCTGGCCTTGAATCCCACATGACCTCCGGTGACATCCTTTATCATATCGGGCAGCCCGGCCTGGAGGAAGGCCTCGAACTCGATATGTATCTTCTCAAGATACTCCTTGGGAACGTCGGGGGATTTGGCGGCGTTTGCGGGATTGAGCACGTTGTTGACGAAGGCTCCAACGCTTCCCATTACCCATTTCATAACCTCCCAAAGACCTCTGAGACTGCATTTCATAATGAACTTCAGGACGATCCCGGCCTCAAGTGCGTCGAGCCCACCCACGTCCAGGTCGAATCTGACGTAGAAGGATATCTGTCCGTTGTCCAGAACGTAATCCAGGGCCTCCTTCAATTTAACGATTATCTTCTGGGAGTAGATCTCTATCAGGCCCTGATCCCGGGGAGTATCGTTCGTCTCCCGGTCCACCTCGTCGAAGGACATGTTCATGAAGTCGATGAACTCAGACAGGTTCGTAGTCGTGGAGAACTTCAGGGTGAATCTGAACCCTATGGTAACGTCGGCCGTGCACCCGATGGCGGGGATCGGTATCTTTGCGACCTTGTGCTTCAGTCCGAGCTCGGTGGTCACGTATATCCGTATCTTGACGTTGGGGGGCGGGGACGCTGTGATATTCTCGCCCGGTTTCAGCAGATACTTGTCGATATTGCTCTTTATCCAGTTGTATCCGTCAACGACGGTATCCTTGCCCTTTATGGTGAATGCGACGTTAATGGTGGATGCCAGGTCCCCGTAGCTCCCGAACTCCTTCGAAAGATGCAGCTTGACCCAGGTCTTCACCTCGGTATTGTCCCCGAGATAGCCGACTAAGCCCCCTATCTTGTCGCCCAGGCGTTTCATGGCCTCCCCGGCCTTTGCGGATTCCCAATCGGCATCGAGGTCCGATTTGATGTCATCCCAGGCCTGCGTGGCCTCCTCTCTATACGTGTACTTGCAGGATATGGAAGCTCCCACCTCTCCCTTGGCATCGACCCCTATGAGCGGGATCTGTACCGGTGAGCTGAATATCTTCTTCACCTGCACCTTTACCTCGGTGCTGAACTTGACGTCGATACCCGTTTCGGGCAGCGGTTCCTTCTTGGGACGCTCTCCGGGATTCTCGAGATACTTGCTTGAATAGGCCTTGAAATAATCCATGGTCTTGACAAAATCCTTACCCAGGTTCATGTCGAACTTGAGAGTGGTTCTCCAGACCGTGTAACCGCTCAGGCCCGCAACCTTGAAACGCCCGCCGAACGGTTTTATCTCGAGCTTCAACCATATCTCGATCTTCACGTCGCTTCCGAGATCGACCAGGACCGGGGCCAGGTTCTCCTTCAGGCTCTCCGCCAGCTTCTTGGAGTACTGGTCGATCACATCGCCGTCCATGGGGAACCTGCCGCCAAGACCGTGCCATACCTCGTAGAAGGTCTCGTTCACCTTGGCTCCGATGGTCTTTCCGTCCACCCTTATGCTCTTCGGCCAGCTCAGCTTGATGCCCAGCTCCGCCTGGGCGGTTCCGACGTGGGGAATGGTTATCTTGCTGGCAGGTATCTTCACCACCTTCTTGACGTAGCCTTTGGCAAACTTGATCGAACCGAGGACGGACCAGCCTGTGTCGATCTCCGGGCTGGTAAAATCAAGTGCGAATCCCTGTCCGGTCTCGTTGAGGTATATTCCGTGCCCCTCGATGAACCTCGGCCAGACCGCCATCAACGGGTCCATTGCAACCTCCAGTATAAAATCGCCGACCTTCAGACCTGACGTCACCAGTATGTCGTAATCGTCGGTCCCGTTCTTCCTGACCACGTTGAGGTCGAATCCCAACCCGAAGTCCTTAACGTTCAACCGGGAGGATATCCGGGTCATCCATTCCCAGCCCTCCGCCGGCATGTCGCCGTCCTCGAACTTCGTCGTAACATTGAAAAGTATTCCGAAAGCCGTGAAGTTGAAACCGTCTCCCAGTAGGTAGGCCACCCCCATGATCGCCTTGGCCACCAGGTCCAGCGATTCCTGGATGAAGGTCCGTATCTTCTCGATGATCCACGTGAAAACGTCCACGATGATCTTTATCACCTTGGATGCGAAGTTCACTATCGCGTGAATGATGTTCACAAGGACCGTCACTATCTTCATCAACCCGTCGATAAGCCATCCAATGACCCCGGTGATGGCATCCCAGACCATGGAGAGGAACTTCATTATGATCTCCGCGATATCGCCCCAGAGCGTGCTGGTCTCCCAGTAATCCACTCCCTCGAGGTTCCACCCCGAATAGACGATGATGGGGGACGATATGTTCAGCTCGATCTTGTCTGTCTTGACAGCGGAACGATGCTTTCCGTCCACCATCAGACCCTTGCTGACGCTCTTGGTCGTGAGGGTGAAGGAGCCGGTGACAACTATGTTCCAGGTGGTCTCGAAGGGTCTTGCGTGGAATTCGGTCAGGTTGGTGTAGTGAACCCCCGAGGGCTCCTCAATGACTATCTCCAACTCGCTGCCGTTGACGAGATAGTCCGGTTTCATATCGACGTTAATCTCTTCAAAGTACGCCTTCCCCTTCTTCTTGGCATCGATAAGGCTCAGCTCGCCGCTCCAGAAGTTGAACTTCTTCCCCATGGACAGGGGCATGAAGTAGTTGAAGTTCCTGATGTCGGACGAGTGGATGATATCCGCCGCCACGGTGGTCACGAATGCGCAGGCCACGGGCACGAGCCCGGATGCCTGTCCGATCGTGGCCGCTCCGTCCACGATCATGTCCAGTATCTCATTTCCGGTGGTCTTGGCGAGTTCGCTTACCGCTTCCTTCAAGATCCTGAGCTCCTCGTTCTTCACTTCCTCGTAGGCCGCGGTAACGAGGCTTCGGGAATAGGCCTCCACATCGCATCTCCATTTCTCCGAGAATTTCGCGAGTATCTCCTCCTCCGAGTATTTGGGCAGGCTGCCTGCGTCCAGGGGAGGATGCTCCTCGTAGGGGCACTGCATCACCTGCCATTCATCCGGTGTGACCCCGCCCCGGGTTCCCGGGGGGGTACCCTTGAAATAGATGAAGCAGTGGAGCGTGTTCATGTTCGAGTTCCCGTAATTGTAACCGGGCCAGTCATACTCGGCCGCCGCCCCGTGATAGTTCACGTATCCCAGGTTCTTGTTGCCGTAGGGATCGTTCACCACCACGACCCTGGTGTCGGGCCTGTATCCGATGGCAAGGACATAATGCCCCGGGCCCGTAAGGCTCGTTAGAAGTACAACCGGATGACCGGCATCTATCTCAGTGGTCAGCTCGCCCCAAGTGGGGGACCAATCCACCGATGAGGTAAGGCCGTGCTTCTGGGCATATCCCGCCATGTGGGCCTTTGTGTTCTCCCAGTTGTTCTGGCAGATGTAGCCGTACCCGCCCTTGGCAGGGGTGCCGCTTGGATCGTTGGCCACCTGATTGAAGGTGAAGCCGTTGTAGGTGTATTCCTCGCATATGTCGTTGTCCCATCTTTCCGCAGGCAGGATCCCGTAATAGGCAAGGGCCATCATGGCCGATGTGGCCCCGCAGGCCCAGTCCCCGTTGAACCATCCGGGAGTATCGATCACCTGATGTATGTAGGGAACGTTCCGGGGAAGCATTCCCGGGTCCTGGTTCGGCTGCGGCGGAACGTCGGGGTACTTGATCTCCTCGGGATTGTCCACCTCCACTATGTTCCCCTCTCCGTTCCTGACGTATGCGGCGCTCATGAGATTTTCCGTCAGCCTCTCGGTGGCCAGGTCGATGTTCATGTCCTTGGCCACGAACTCGTCGAAGTAAGCGGTTATTTCATCCCGCAGGCCGTAGAGCATATCGTTGTGGTCGGATATGAAATCCAGTATGAGCGCCTTGATGCCGTCCTTCCCCTGATCGCCCTTGAAGAAGTCGATGACCTCGGTCATTAAACCGACGACGTGTAGCTGTATGGTCTCCATGAGAGAGACGTTATCGCTGGGAACGAGTGCGCCCGTGGGGAGGTATCTGTAGTCGTCGAATATCTCGCTGAGACCGTCTATCTGGGCGAAATTTGCGGCAATTGCCACGGATATGTCCTTTAGCGTCTCGGACAGGCTCTTGACCACGTTCTTCTCGTTGTCCTTGGTGAAATAATGATCGTAGAAATTCTCCCAAATCCAGTCCACCTCTTCACGGAATATGTCCTTCTGATCGAAATCGGCTGTCTCCGTCCCCGAGGGTATCACGACGGTGTATCTGGTATCAACGTCCCATTTATAGCTCACGGGTTCCTTTCCCGTCTCCGGGTCGCCGTCAGTATCCTCGTTGTGCGAACAGGTGCCGTCCTTGTGGAAACCCACCGGATACGTCTTCTCATCGATGTTAACGGTGGTATCGTACATGAACTCGGTATCGATCTCCGCCCTTTCGAACTGTTCGCCCACCCAGCTCTTCACCACCTCCGCACGCTTGTCCTCTTCCTCCGGGAACAGGCCCGATACCCACTCGAAGAAGCCCTCGAGAGCATTCTTGCCTATCTGGGCCACCTGCCATACCACGTCCAGGACCTTGTCGAATCCGAAATAGGAGAGGTATTTCATGACGAACTGATCGGTAAGGGCATATATCGCCTGCCCCAGTATCACCTCGAGGTGCAGCTCTTCGTCCTCCACTCCCTGGTAAATGGCGATTATGTCCGCGGGATCGATCTGTTCCTCGATTATCCAGGTGTTTATCAGGGATGCCATGGTCGTATCGGTCCCCTCGTTGTTGACCTCGAATTCCGCCAGGAATCCCTTGTCGAAGTCCCTGTATAGCTTTGCACTCTCGAGAAGAACGGCCAGGTTCACCGCAAGCTCCACGTCCTTGGTGGTAATTATCTCATCGGTGGTCCCTCCCCCGAACTTATTTCCATCGATCTCCGATGCGCCATACCCCTGAAGAACGCGGTACTGGGCAATGGTGACGAGAATGTACTGGACCATTCGGCCAAGCTCGCTGGATCCCATCTCCGCGGCGCTCTGGAACTGGCTGAACTTGTTCTGAATTATCGGATAAGGGGTCTCGATGGTCTTGGAGAACGTCATGTTCTTGTCGAGCTTCTTGCCCGTATCCTTGTGGTCCACCGTGTATTTGATCTCCGCATCGACCCTGTAATAGCAATTGGTTGGAGATTCCTCCGTCTCCTCCACCGATCCCATGTCGATGTCCTCCAGGCTCTCCCCGTCGGAAGCACCCGGGCCGGCAACGGGTATGAAATCGTCGGTCATCTTGGAATCTAGGCCGAGGTCCACGTCGTAATCATCCACCGTGATTGTATAATCTCCCTCGGTGTGGCCGCCCTCGTTCGTATATTTCTCCATGTATTCGTCGAACTTCTCTTCGAATATGGGGACTATCCGATTCTGATCGTTCTCCTTCTGGGTGGCCTCGAATATCGCGTCCATTCCTATCAGATACGCCTGCGTTTCCACGTCCGCCTGGGCAACGCTCACCTTGTATTCCATGTTGGATGTGATCTCATCCTCCTGTTCCCGTTCCCTCTGGATTCGGTTAATATAGGCGATATAGACGACGCTTATGGTCGAGAGCAGAAGTACGAGCACCGCGACCAGGGAGAAGGAGACCCTGGCCCATTTGTCGAGCTTGAAACGTTTTCTCAATTCATCCCGGTTCATATGAAACCACCTTACCCAATAATCATCTACAGACGATCATGGCATAATTAAAATCCATACAAAAAGGTAATGCTATTTAATAATTATCCTCGCCTTCAATTCACACCCGATGTCAAGCGGAATATTCGAGACTCCTGGCCTAACGTGTAAAGCCGAGCCCTCCTGGCTCGACTTTACCAAGAAGACGGGCCAGCAAGCCTCGTCTTCACCTATAAAGGATCAGTAGAGCGAGAGGTTTTTCCTTTTTTGACCAATTTTTTTTATAGCAAGAAGAAAGTTCTCTTGCTGAAAGCTGAAGAAGAAGTGAACCGAATGGACGATGAAGAAGGAAGAGTGCTTCTGCCCGGTGATTATATCGCGACGACGGAGGAGTTCATTCCGGATGAGGGAACGTATGAAGAAATGGGTAGGATATATGCGGCGGTCCCGGGTAGATTGGACCTGTGCATGAGCGAGATGACCGCGAAGATCGTCCCCGAGGGCTCATCACCGGTCATTCTCCGTGAGGGGAACATTGTGATAGGTCGTGTGGTCAGGATTGCCAAGGGGTATGTGTACGTAGACCTGTTCTCCAGAAGAGGCGAAGATAGGAATATCGCCGGAAATAGATATGCCAGACTTCATATATCGAAGATATCCGTAGAATTCGTCAAAGATACCTATCAGGTCTTCTCCGAGAACGACATTATAAGGGGCAGGGTGATCCAGACCGAGCCCAGTCTGGAGATATCCACGGCCGAGAAGGAACTCGGTATCATCAAGTCAGAATGTCACAAGTGCACGGCGACTCTTATGTGTGATAACGGTCGACTGGTATGTGGCGAGTGCGAGATCGTATTGAAGAGAAAGATCGCCGATGATTACGGTAGATGGAGCCTTTGACTATCCCGATTAGAATGGACCGAAGGTGATTCACGCTGGTAAAGAACATAATCCGGGCAGAGGGCCTTACTAAGGTGTATGAGATGGGGGGGCGCAAGGTATATGCTCTCCGGGATTTCACTCTCGATGTTCCCGAGGGTATATTCCTGGCCATCGAGGGCACATCCGGTTCCGGGAAATCCACCCTACTCAATCTGCTGGGTTGTATAGACCGACCGACCCACGGCAGGGTGATCTTCGACGGAGAGGATATCACCGACAGGAGGGATTCATACCTCAGCCGCCTCAGACTGAGGAAGATAGGATTCATATTCCAGCAGTTCTACCTGATCCCGACCCTGAGGGCCATAGAGAACATAACACTTCCAATGAAGGAGGCCGGGTTGGGGCGAAAGAAGAGAAAGGAGCGGGCGAGGGAGGTGCTGGACATGGTGGACCTCCTGCACCGGGAAAGACATTTTCCGAACCAGTTATCGGGAGGAGAGCAGCAGAGGATCGCCATAGCCAGGGCGCTGGCAAATGAGCCCCGGGTCATTCTGGCCGACGAACCGACCGGGGAACTGGACTCGAAGACGAGCCGAAAGATAGGGGACCTGCTGACGATGCTGAACAGGGAGAAGGGAGTCACGATCGTCGTCGTGACCCACGACAGGGAAATGGCTGCGAAGGCTTCAAGGAGAGTATTCCTGAAGGATGGTAGCATCAGCAAGAGAACGGGGTGAGCCGGTGTTGGACACGATGAGCGGCAGAAGACCTCATTTTCCGGAGGTCCGGGTATTGGTTACCGACGTTGACGGGACCCTGACCGACCACGATCGTAAACTGGACCTTGGGACCATCGAGGTCATCAGAAGGCTCGGGAAAGCGGGAATCCCCACCGTCCTGGCATCCGGAAATGCCTATCCGGTGGTGCTCTATCTGGCGAAGTACATGGGTATCGATGCCCCCATCGTTGCGGAGAACGGCGGCGTGGTGGCCTGGGAGACGAAGAATATAAAGTTGGTGCTGGGTTCACGCGACGGGCCCTATGAATTCTTCATGGAGCTCAGGGATCGATACGGCCTTCTACCGCTTACAAGCGATTCATGGAGGGAGAGCGAGGTGGTGCTGGATAGGAACGTGGACTATGAGATCCTGTCATCACTGGCTGGAAAGGCGGGATTGACGGTGGAGGATACGAAATTCGCCTATCATATCTCGCAGACCGGAATCGGCAAGTACTCGGGAGTCCGGGAGGCCCTGGGATTGCTGGGATTGGACCCCCGGAACGCGCTGGCAGTGGGGGATTCCCAGAATGATCTGGAGATGATCCGAGAATGCGGTATCGGGGCGGCCGTTGGCAATGCCACGGACGATGCGAAGAAGGCTGCCCGTATCATATCCCCCAGATCCTTCGGGGCGGGATTCATCGACATAATCACCGGGCTGTTCCCTGACCTTAATATTCCGTGATAGAGCGATTTAAATCTGATGGTATTGTTGTTTTACACCAAAACAATTTTAAAGAAATGGAATACTCGCCCTAAAATCGCGTACTTGGGGCCGGGGTGGCTCAGCCTGGTTGGAGCGTCGGACTCATAGGGATCTTACATGAGCTCCTGGGCTATCCGAAGGTCGCGGGTTCGAACCCCGCCCCCGGCACCTCTTTCTCCCTCCTTTCGATGGCCGGTAGGAGGCACAGGGTTCCGGTATTTCTATGCACATCGACTCCGATGACTTCGGCGGGATGGTGATCAGAAAGGCCGGATCGGGAACGGATACCCGCACCGCGCATCGGCGAACAAGATAAATTTCCAAAAAAATGAACGAGTTGTTCTGGAGGAGCTATTAATGGAATACAAGTTGATGATCGCGGTGAGAAAGGACCTTAAGCTGTCACATGGGAAGATGGCGGTTCAGGTCGCACATGCTGCGGTGGGCTGCACCCTGGAATGTCAGAAGAGACTTCCGAGGATCTTCTCCGGATGGTTGGAACAGGGACAGAAGAAGGTGGTGGTGAAGGTTGCGACGATCAGGGAGATCTTTGACCTCAAGGAAAAGGCCAGGAGAAGCGACATAATATTCCACGTTGTCACCGATGCAGGAAGGACCGAGGTGGAACCGGGAACCATCACATGTATCGGATTGGGTCCGGACAAAGAGAGCATACTGGATGATCTGACCGGGGAATTGAAGCTCGTATGAAGTGGTAGCGTACCCCCGTCCGTAGGATCTGATTCGCACGTCAGGACAGTGCCCTTGGCGAGTCGGGATTCCATGGGTCTATCGGACAGTGCGAATATGGTGGTGAGTGTAGAATGAAGGTGAACATCAGGGCGCTGGGCATAGATGACGGACCTTTCTCCTTTGGGGATGAACATGCAGATCTCGTAGGCGTGCTGTGCCGGGGTCCTCAATACGTGGAAGCAATCATGCGGGATCGTGTCACGGTTGATGGCACTGATTCCACCCAGAGGATCGTCCGTATGATCCGGGGGACCGGTTACCTCGAGCAGATCAACGTGGTCTTCGTTGACGGGGGCTCTGTGGGCGGCTTCAACGTGTTCGATATCGATCTAATATCCCAGGAACTGGGTGTTCCGGTGATAACGGTCTCAAGGAAATTTCCTGACTTCGGTTCCATCCGACACGCACTCGAGAAGCATTTCGTAGATTGGGAAGATCGTTTCGACCTCATCTCCCGGGGCAGCCTGGAGCCCATCTTGAACGACGACATCGAAATTTACATGAAAATGTCCGGTACGGACAGGATCGAGGCAGGAGATTTCATACGTACCTTCACCGTTCAGGGAGGCATACCCGAGCCGTTGAGGATGGCACATATGATAGGAACTATCTTGAAGAGAAACGTTACATCGGGCAGGGCATAGGCGGGATGACCGGAAACGCTGCTTTGAGCCTATCTCGATCTTACCCTTCTTTTCTTCGTCGTTTTCTTCGACGATTCCACCGCTTTCTGCCCCGGAGCGGGAATCCTCTTCCTGCCGGTGGTTGTCTCCAGAGTGACCTCTTCCATCTCCTCTTCGACGATGATCGGCTCGACAATCATCGATTGGAATGTCTCATCGAAATCCCTCAAAAGCTCCCTTTTCAACAATTCCATTCTTCCCTGCCCCCTGGACCACTCGAGGTCAAGCTGTGTCTTGGTACCCACGGCCATGCAATTGAAATATTCTTTCAGCATGACATCAAGGAATATGTCCTTGACCGCATCCAGATCCACCATTACCATGTCCTTGTTCGTATTCTGATATCTCTTACCGACGTACCGGCACAATTCACGAACATCCACGCTGTCATAGGAGAAAAAACCCTCGGCGATATCGAGGCCGGGAAATATCTTCATCATCCTGCTCCGGACCTCAGCACTTTCCATCAGGGAGATGAACTCATGAACGGACGTGATGTTCCTCTTCTTGAAATACATATCGAGGTGTGGAAGGTTCTTCAATTCCCGGGGGTCCGTCTTCTCCTTTACATTAATAATATCCAGATTGTGAAGGAGCACGGCGCCCAGATACAGATGTGTCGAGGTCTGTATCTCCTTGAAAAAGACCTTCGACAGGGGATGTCCCGATTCCTTCGAGATGACCTCCATGGTCCTCTTCAATTTGGATGGGACCTTCATTGCAAACATGACTTTTGGCATATTTCATTCCTCACCATTCATTTACAGTATAATAATCGTTAAACGTATGTTCATAATAATGTCTGAACGAACGTAACTCATATATATTGATTTACGTTTAATTTCCATGACGAAATGTTTATATCCAGGCATTGGCAATCAGGGATACAATAAATGTACCAGAGGAAGATAAAATGTCCAAAGATATCATAAAAAGAATGATGAACGTGTTCATTGCGATAACATTGATCATGTCTTCGCTGTCCGTACTAGTATTCATGGCGAAGAACGTCAGCGCGGGTCCCATCGTAACGCTTGAGATCACGGGCCAGGAAAGCGGTGGTTCCATCGAGAGCGGCGACCCCGGGGACGATATACTGTTCGACGTCAGGATCGAGAACAACGGCGATGCCATAGCCACCATCAACCTGACGATCATCGGTACTCCGAACGGCTGGACCACAACGCTCACCGGAAGTGATTTCACACTGAGCGCCGGAAGCCATCAGGTGGAGATATTGACCGTAAGCATTCCTGCGAATGCCGGCGACACAGATTCCGCATCGATAACGATAAAGGACACGACGAACAACAAGCAGGATACCTGCCGTGTGAACGTGGATCAGGTCTATGGGCTTCTCTTCGAGACGGCCAATACCATCCAATCCTCGGAACCTGACAATACGGTGACATTTACCCTTCCAGTCAACAATACGGGCAATGGCATAGACACCACCGCCTTCACCGATACCGGAGCTCCGCCGACCTGGGCCGTATCCTACGATTCCACCAAGAACCTTCAACCCTTCACAGTGGCAGACCTGGTGGTTGCAATATACATACCCGATGGAGCTTCCACGGGTACCTACAGCATTACCCTGCGGGGTACCTCCGAGGATACCGTTACCTACACGACCAAGACATTGACCGTCACCGTCACGGCCGTCTACGGTCTCTCGGTGAGCACGCTGCCAAGCGGAAACCTCGATGCGCTGCCCGGTGGAAGGGTGACGTACACACTGGAGATATCCAACATCGGCAATGCTCGAGATCGTTTCACCCTGGCGGTGGACGACGGAAATAAATCGGTGGGCTGGACCGCCACCCTGGGGACGTCCACCACGCCCCAGGTCAATGCCGGGGATGCCTACAATGTATCTCTGTATGTAACGGCCCCCATAAATGCAAAGGACTCCGACCAGGGCAAGGTCAACGTTACCGTGGCCTCCCAGAACAACGCCAGCCAGAATGAGATGGCATATACCATAACGACCATTCTTCAGGAAAGATATCTATCGCTCAGCGTCGACAACTCGTCGGTGGAGGCCCCCCAGGGCGGAACCGCCACCTTCACGTTCACCGTGACAAATTCCGGCAACGGGCAGGACCGAATAGACATAACCGCAATCCCCCCGCAGGGATGGTCCTCTCCAAATATCTCACCCACCTATTTTGCCCTGGCCTCCGAAGCCACGGGCCAGTTCACCATTGTGCAGACCGTGCCTGCGGATGCACTGCACGAGGGTTTTAGCCTGCTGGTAACCGCCAAATCGCGGGACGATGAGGACGCAGTAACCAACTCCACGGTGACGGTGGACGTCGAGCAGGACTTCGCGGTTCAGGTCAGCATCCCCGGCTCCAACTCCAAGGATGTATATCCGGGAAACACCGAAACATACAATTTCACGGTGAAGAACAAGGGAAATGGTGAGGACACCATCGATATCTCACAGACCGGCATCCTCGCTGGATGGTCCTGGGCCCTCTCGGATAGCAGCGTGACGCTGGAAGCGGGAGCCGAGGAAACCGTAAGACTGACAGTTACGGTTCCGGGCGATTACGAGAATTTCGGCCCCATGGAGGTTGAGCTCATAGCGGTCTCCGATGGAGATGCCAACGCCAAGGACAACTCGAGCAAGATAATAATCAATATTCAGAAGAATTACAACGTTATACTGACATGCAAGAATGCCAACCAGAAGGGCTATCCAGAGGATACCATATACTATATCATAACCATAACCAACGATGGGAACGCAGAGGACCTCATCGAGATATCCATCGATGCCGGGGACAATGCGGACTGGAGCTCGGTGAACGAGACCCTTTATACGCTGCAGCCGAATGCCCATTCCACTGTAAATCTGACCGTGAGCATTCCCGTCAATCAGCCGGCGGGTTACTATTACGTGAACGTGACGGCGAAATCCAAGGGAGCCGAGGACAAGGGGGTGGACAAGTCCGACACACTGGCCACGAGGACCCAGGTCAAGCCGCTCTACGAGGTGTACCTGTTCGCGGACGGCGGAAACGTATCGGAGGCCGATGCGGGAGATGCCGTGACATATCTTCTTGGCGTCCAGAACCGGGGGCTTGCCGTGGATACCTTCGACATGTCCTTTTCGGGAGAGTTCCCCTTTACCAACTGGGTAAGCATGGCCTACGAGAACTATACCATTACCAACCTGGAGAGGAACGGGATCAAGAAGATATCGTTCGTGGTGACCATTCCGGCCGATGCCCACGAGAAATACCCCGGGATCACTTCCGGAACCGTCACGATCTCGGCACAGTCGCGAGGGGACCCCACGTCAACTTTCGATCTCGGTTTCAAGACCACGGTAAAGGCCAAGTACGACGGCTCCATAACCACGGACAACGATTTCGATAAGGCACTTCCGGGAGATACGGTGAACTATCTGGTAGAGGTCAAGAACACCGGATCCGCCGCCAGCGATATATTCGGACTGGACGAGAAGGACTGTCCCTTCGACGATGTTACCATAACTCCCTCCGTCGCCGAGATAAACGCGTCTGACAGCCTGGAGTTCCGGATCGAGGTGCTCATCGATGAGGATGCCAACGTGGGAGATTTCTATTTCAACCTGTCGCTCCGCTCCGCAGGACCGGATCGGATACTTTCCAAGGGCGATGAAGTGGTGGCAACGCTACAGCTCAAGATGGAGGTGCTTCAGAATTACGGGGTCCGGCTCACCTGCAGCGACAGGACCGACGAGATAGCTCCTCAGGAATGGACCATCTACGAGGTGGAAGTGGAGAACGAGGGCAACGGCGAAGATACCTATGACATAGAGAAATACGGCAATAACACCTACATGGGTTGGGTCACGCTGGAGACCTCCACCCTCACCCTGGAGGCAGGGGAGGTCGCCACAGTCAAGGTGAATATCTCGATACCTCATTCCATCGAGCCCATGACCTTCCCCATGAGCATCAACGTGACGTCCCGCGGCAACGACAGTATCGTCGATCGCGTCGAACTCCTCACCACAGTGAAACAGGAGTTTGCCATACGCCTTTCCAGCAACGACCTCAACGAGGAGACCGACCCCGGGGCCATGGTAAAGTACCTTATCGACGTGAAGAACGACGGTACGGGCGACGATCGCATCGAGGTCTCCATCGTAACCGAGGGAAGCGACGGCGCCTATTCCAGCTGGGCTGAGATCCCCGCAAACATGCTGGGCTTCGACCTCCGGCCCGGACGTTCTTTCAGGGTCACCATCAACGTGACGCCCCCGGAGGACCAAGAGGTGGGTGATTACAAGGTCGTCCTGAAAGCGGAATCGCAGAACGATCCCGACGGTGTGACCGAGAAGATAATCACCACCACCCACGTGAACCCCAAGAGGGACGTGGCCCTTGAAGTGACCGAGGACAGGAAGGAGGTTACGCCGAACCTAAGCGGAACCAAGGCCAAGGTGAGCTACTCGGTGAAGGTGACCAACAAGGGAACCGACAAGGACAACTTCAAGATCGAGGTCGTGGCGGGCGAATCGGACCATGCAAGCTGGGTCACCCGCTCCACCAAGACCATCAGTTCCCTGGATGCCGACGGGGACGCCACGGTGACCATTACCGTAGAGATACCAAACAATCAGGAGCCCACGGGGCCTGATGGTTTCAAGACGATCATATACGTCTATTCACCCGGTGAGAACAGCGGGACTGTTGACGACATCGGGACGAACGTGACGCTCTACACCGTCATCGAGACCGCCTACGGCCTCGAGCTGGCGGCCTCCAAGAAGAGGAAGGAGACCGGAGAGCTCGAATCCTCCTCGTCCCTGAAGAGGACCCTGGAGTTCCCCTTCAAGGTTACCAACATCGGGACGGGCGACGACATCGTGAAGCTGGAGATCGACGACAAGCCGAAGGGATGGGACGACATCTCCATCGATAACGAGACCATGGATCTGGCCGAGGACCAATCCCAGACCTTCAGGCTTACAGTGAACATAGACCGGGACGAACCGGTGGGGGATTACGACATCAGGATAAAGGTGATATCGAGGGGCGACGACACCCTCTATGACGAGGCAGAGGACATAGTGGAGACCATAACCTTCACTGTCGACGTCACCGCCATACACGAGATAAAGGTCACCGCATTGCAGACCACCAAGGAGGGCCAGCCCGGTGAGAGCCTGACGTACACCCTGACGGTGAAGAACAAGGGCAACGGGGACGATACCATCACGGTCACCCTACCCGACGAGGTGATCAAGTGGGGCACCAGGACTGTCTCGCCCTCCAGCATCACCCTGCCCTCTGGTGAATCCGCCGATGTCACCATCACCGTGAAGCTGTCGAGCGATTACTCCAAGGCCCTTCGGGGGACCTATCACACGAATATCACCTCCACGGCCGGCGAGGGCGACGAGGAGTACGAGGTCAACGTCATGCTCACCACGACCATCACACAGGAATATGCCCTTGAGATCGAGAGCCAGGACTGGAGCAATTCCGGGAAGATCGATAACCTCGAGACCCCACTCTCGGAGGATGTGGACTTCTATTTCACGGTGAAGAACAAGGGCAACGGACCCGACAAGTTCAAGTTCTATCTCACCGGGGACAAGCGGGAATGGGGGACGATAGAGGGCGGTTCCACCACAGATTACCTAAACGCGGGGGAGGAATTGGAGGTGAAGGTTGTCTTCACCATCGGCACCGACGTCGAGGAGTATGAAGCAGGGGATTATTCCATCGGCCTAAGGGCGATATCATTGGGAGACGACACAGTGGAGAACATCGAAAACAGCTTCAGCCTGGAGATCGAGAAGGTAAATCTGTTGGAATTGGAATCATCCGGTCAAGGTGATGAGGAAGACCTCAATCCTGCGGAGGACTCCAAGCTTAACTTCAAGATAGATATCACCAACAGTGGAAATACCGATGACAAGGTGAGTTTGACAGTCAAGACCAAGCCCAACAAGGATTGGACGATAACCATATTGCCCGCTTCGAAACAGATCGCTCGGGGCGATACCGAGACGGTGACAATAGAGATCACGCCCCCCGACGACGTGGAGGAGAGGACCAATGGATATGATATCAAGATAAAGGCGGAGAGCGAGGACGATAGCGTGGAATACTACGAGTTCAAGGTGAACATCAAGCTACCGATACTCCAATTTGATCCAGATACCCCGATCTCCTTTGAGGATCTCAACGATGATGGGAAGACAGTGGAGGCAGGAAAGGAGAACGTGATCCTCATCAAGTTAACGAACGCAGGTTCCGCCGACATCGAAGACAAGTCAGTGGACGTGTATGACAACGACAAACTGATCGGGAACGTGGACGTCACGCTGAAACCCGAGACCACCGATATATTCCGCTTCGAATGGGTCGAGGCCAAGGTCACCGATGGCAAGCACAAGATCAAGGTGATGTTCACCAACGAACCATCCGGTGACGAGGAGGAAGAGGAGATATCCGTGGAGGTAGAGGAGGAGGAGAAGGGAGAGGGCGTATGGGAGATTGCAACGGAAGGGAAGGCAGCCACCCTGTTCTATGTACTCATTGCAGTGGTGGGATTCCTCCTTCTATTCGTCATCATCCTCATCCTGTCGCGCCCAAAGAGGCCCGTCCCCGAGGAATACAAGGATGAGATAGCCAAGGCCAGGGCCGAGGCCGAGAAGGAGATGGCCGAGGAGGAGGAGAAGGCGGGCAAGAAGGTCAAGAAGGAGGACATCGAGAAGGACCTCCTGAAGACCAAGGCGCTGCCGAAGGGCAAGGCGCCAGCCGCCCTGCCCGAGAGCACCAAGAAGGACACTGCGGAAAAGACACCTGCCAAACGCGTGAAGATCAAGTGTCCGAAATGCGAGAGCATACAGACGGTCACCTCTACCAAACGTCCGCTGGAATTCGAGTGCGAGGACTGCGGTATGAAGCTTGTGTTGAAAAAATGATGAGTACGAGGGGTCATTACCCCTCTCTCTTTTTTATTATCATACTCGAACCAAAAGAATAATAATATCGGCCATTATTGGCCACCGCACATTTCGGCTGAGATAGTGTAGCCTGGTAGCATATGGGACTGTGGATCCTCTGGCCCGGGTTCAAATCCCGGTCTCGGCCCTCCTTTTTTTTAATTTCTGATGTTATACTTATGTTACTATCGAATGATATTACCAAAAAACCCGATTCAACCATTGAAACTGGCTTAAGCGGGCTCGATAGCCGGGGGGTGGAAAAGGGGAGGTATAGGCGCACGCGAGCCCGCCACTATAATAAAATAATATTAAAAAAATTCATTACGAATAGGGGCCGTGCCGGCCCCAGGGGTCGGCATTTGTCCGTAGGCATACCTGCCGAGGATTCAGTGGCATCTACTCGATGCCACGGAACGAAGTGGGAACCGACCCTTGTTCCTTATCTTGATGTGATAGGGCTCTAGCGAGGGCGGCCAATGCCTGCTGGCTGCCCGTAGGTTCACTAACCGAGGGCTCTGGTGTGACCGAAGGTTACACCGGAATGCAATGGGAGCCGCCCTCTTTTCTGTTCCAAATCATGAGTTGAATCGGTTCGCTTGTATCGGATCCCTCGAAAACGCAAAAATCCGGATCGGTTTACCGCCCGATAAAGATTATCTACGAGAAGGACCATTTTCCCCAGGCTACGATGATGACGACTATGTTACTGATCCATGATGTAAGACGGGCAGTCTGAGTAGCATTTTATCCCTTGTATGCGGAACATCTATTCCGTGCAGGGACGACGATGTATCGTACCCGGGAGCCGAACGTCGATAGCAGGTGTGCAGACATGTCGATCATAGACCGGATGAAACATCTCAAGGACCAAGGAAGACCCTTTGCTGCGGCTACCGTGGTGCGTGCCGACAGCAGCACCCCCCGCAAGGTGGGCGCCTCCATGCTGGTCCTTGCAGATGGAAAACAGATGGGCACCATAGGCGGAGGGGAGGTGGAGAGAAGGGTGGGCCTCGCCGCGGTGGAGATGCTCGAGGGGTCCCTGGAAACGCGCCTCCTGGATTATTCCCTTGGCGATGCGGAACGCATGACAGGACACGGGGGTCACGGGGCGGGGGAGCCCACGGAGGACACCGGCGCCATATGCGGCGGCAGCATGTCCGTCTTCGTCCAGTGTTATTATCCGTACGACAGGCTCGTGCTGGCGGGAGGAGGGCATGTGGCACTTGCCATCCACAACATAGTCAGGAACATGGACCTCGGGCTCACCGTGGTGGACAACCGGGGGGAGTTCGCATCGGCGGAGAGATTTCCCGGTGCAGAGGTCTTGCTCGGCGAGTATTCCGACGTGTTCACGACAATACCACTTGAGATACCGACCTACGTCGTCATCATAACTCACGGTCACAGGTGGGACGGGGACGTACTCGAAGCGCTCGGGGGCAGGGATTGGCAGCAGGTTCGCTACGTGGGAATGATCGGTTCACGCAGCAAGGTGGGCTCCTGTCTCCGCTCGGCAGCGGGATCGGGTGTTTCACCCGACAAGTTGAGAAGGGTGCACACTCCCATTGGACTCGATATCGGTGCAGAGACGCCCGAGGAGATAGCGGTGGCCATCATGGCCGAGATAATATCCGTAAGAAGGGGCAGGGATCCCGCCGCCATCGGATCTATGACAATCGCGAAGGACGTTCTGGGTTCGGTTTGAATATCTAATCGAAGAGAAGTCCGTGCACGTTCGGATTCTTGCTCTTTATCTCCTCTCGCGTGAGACCTGACAGTTCATGGGGGAACACCAACCAGTTATCGTTCTCGCAGACGTAGTAATCAGGCGTTATGTCCGTCTTGTTACGGGACGGCTTGTAATAGACGGTGGCGACCCGTATCTCGGGAGAGTTCTTGCGGGCTTTCCTCCTTATGGCCTTGATCACCTCAACCATGGTCAGGCCGCTGTCGAAAACGTCGTCCACGATCAGCATCCTGTCCTCGCTGTTGACGATGTCCACCACGTGCTCCATGCCCTTGATCTCTACGGGTCCGGCGGTCATTATGCCCGTGTATGACTGGGTCTTGATGGCGGTGTGATACAGACCGACGCCCTTGAAATCGAAGAACTCGTGTATGACGATCCCGGGGGGGGTTCCCCCGCGCCATATCCCGATGAGGAAATTCGGGTAATAGCCGTCGTCCCATACCTTTCTGGCCAGTTCGAAGGATTTCTCCAGCAGTTCGTTGGCAGAGATGTATATCTTCTTTATCATCCGGTCAGTCTCCTGTTACATGATGCATTGGGAAGACCAATTCGATATCTCTGGGCAGACGTATGAGGCGCTGCGCATTATGCATAAGGATCGTTGTTATTAACATTAATGGTCCCAGTAATCCGGCCTATCTTTTTATGACGATGGATAGAACGTCCCTGTCCCTTAGTCCGTGGGAGAGCCCCACCTTCTGGCCGGGAAACTTGGAGCTCGGGCCCCATACCCTGGCATATCGAAAATTCTCCACGAAATCCCGGTGAATATTGTTGCACACCGCTTCAACGTCGCTGCCCTTCTTCACAACGAGGGGCTCATCCATGTCGGCCTTCGAACCCTGGGGTTTCAGATATATCCGTATGAACCTCAACCTGTGAAATATCCTCTCCTTGATCTCATCTATCCCGAGCTGCTCCTTCAGGGATATGGCAACGGGATTGTATCTTCGATATCTACCGATGATCTTGTCCTGTAGTATCTCGTCGGCCAGGTCCATCTTGTTGATGAGGAGTATTGACTGTGTGTAACGAACGCCCCCCGTAAGCCGGTCTATCAGCTGATAGGGACGGATGGGGGTGCGGACCACCGCGGTAGCGTTGACGTATCCGTAGCTCCTGATCATGTCACGCATCAGCTCTTCCCCCATATAGGGTTGGTCGCACGTGGTGGCGATCTCTATACCTCCGGAATCACCCACGGTTATGTTGATGGAAGCGGGTCTCTCGTTCAGGCGTATCTTCGACTCGCTGAGCTCATGGATAATTATCTTGAGATCCGGTGAGAAAACGTCTATCATGAGAATGATCATGTCGGAGCTTCGCGCCGCGCTGATGACCTCCCTTCCGCGTCCCTTTCCCTTGGAGGCCCCCTTGATGAGACCCGGCAGGTCGAGGAGCTGGATCTTGGCCCCCCTGTAATCGAGCGTTCCGGGAACCACCTCCAGGGTGGTGAACTCGTAATCGCCGACCTCGCTGTCTGCATCGGTGATCATGTTCAGAAGGGTGGATTTCCCCACCGAGGGAAATCCAACTATGGATACCGTTGCATTCCCGCTCTTCTTGACCTGGTATCCACCACCTCCCTTCCTTCCCGATGCACGGTGTTTCTCAAGGTCCTCCTTGAGCCGCGCAATCTTCGCTTTCAGCTTTCCGATATGATGTTGAGTGGCCTTGTTGTACTTCGTGTTCTTTATCTCTTCCTCGAGCTGTTCTATCTGCTCCTTTATCGTGGCCATTCTCTCCCCAAAATGCGCTTTTGAATTATATGTCTTTGTTACTCGGTTCCCCTTTGTCCTTCTCCAGTGGCCATGTGTGCGGATCGGGTGGGATATTTTCATTCAACACCCGCTTACTTATGCAATATACCAATTTTTTTATATCCTAATATCCCCTTACCCGACCCGGTGTACCGTTGCTTGCGCGAAAGACATTATTGATCCTTGCCAATAACGCCGCCGGAGGCGTACTCGGTTTCGTCATCCTGTTTGCCATAGCAAATTACCTTTACGACGCCGATTACACATATGGGGTTGTCGCCTTCGGCCTGGGTCTTCTCGGAATGTACGCCTTCATCCTCAATCCCGGGACCGATACGGCTCATATCAAGCGTATTTCCGAGGGTATGGACGAGGGTGAATGCGTCGGGACGTACCTGGCAATCAAATTCGTGCTGACCGCGGTGTTCATAATCGTGGTTCTCTCAAGCTTGTTCGGGTGGAAACATCTGCTGGGCAAGGGATTCGAGTCCCCCCAGCACGAGGTGGCCATATATATTCTGTTGGTCAATTTCATCCTGACCTCCTTCAACGGTGTATTCGTGGCGACCTACGAAGCGAAAAAGGAGGTTGCCAAGGTCCAGATTGGCATGCTCCTATCCACCATCAGCAGGCTCGCCGCGGTTCTCATAGTTCTCTATTTCCAGCTCGGCATATTCGGACTTGCGGTGACGTGGAACATAAGCATGCTCTCCTATTTTCTGGCATCTCTCATACTCTTCAGGGGAGTCAAGATAGGCAGGCCCCGCTGGGTCCTTGCCAAGAATTACATGAAATTCGCCCTTCCACTCGTTTTCGTGACCATGGCGGCGAAGCTGGCAATGACCACGGACAGGGTTATGATCCAGTTCTTCTGGGGCTCGGCAGATGTGGGCCACTATTTCGCGGCCATGAGATTCACCGCCTTCCTCACTTTCTTCGGTATGGCCGCAAGGAAGCTCGTCTTCCCCACCATATCCGAGTTGTATTCAAAGAACAAGAAGCATTACATACAGGACCTCACGTGGTCCGCCGAGAAGTACATCGCGCTGCTTCTAACGCCCATCTGCTTCTTCATCATTTTCTTCCCGAGGGATATAATTCTCATCATGATGAGCGAGAAGTTCCTGCCGGCCGCCGCGATACTCGCCGTTTTCAGCGTTCACGGCCTCATTACCGCTCTCAACGTGCCCTATGCGATACAGTTCGCCGGTGCCAACAGACCGAAAATGGCAGCCGCCATCGGGGTTCCCAAGGCAATCCTCAATATAATTTTCAATATGCTGCTTATTCCTCCGGCGATATTTGGTATCACTCTTCTTGGATTGAAGGGGCTCGGAGCGGCCATAGGGACGCTGGCATCATCCGTATTGTACACCATCTTCGTCCGCATCGTCATATACAAGAAGGTCACCGGGGTAAAGAGCAACTGGAGGCTCGTATTCAACCTCATTGCGGCCTCTGTCATGGTCCTTTTCCTGCGCTTCGTTCTGTATGACATCTATCCGATAGAGAGGATATATGATTTTCTCATCTACGCGGCCATAGGAGCTCCGATATATTTCGCGGCGATGATGGCTCTGGGCCAACTGCCCATGAAGGATATCCGATACATCATGAAAGTGGTGAATCCGGTGGAGATGATCCGCTACATCAGAAATGAGATATTCGGGAAGAAGTAACTGCGGTAAACGGGATGATATTCGAATAGAAATGAGGGTGGGTAACTAGAATCAATACTGCATATGCAGAAAATTAAATCCCGTAGACTATCCAAATCAACCAACAATCCGCTAAATTTTTTATACTAACTCCTACACTTACCGTTGAAAATTATTAACTCAAGAAAACAGAAATCGAAGTGAATACCATGGAAAATAATATAATTGTGCAGAAAAACGTTCTTTCGGGTGCGGAAATAGAAAAACTGGGACGAACCGGACTGAAGTTGGTTGGAGGAAAAAACTATAATTTGGCCATTCTGGAAAACTTGGTGGGAGTAAATACTGCAGCCTTCTGTGCAGTATCTGCTACCGCTTACAATAAACATCTCGACAATGCGATTGTTGATTCAGTTTACCTTGACCAATTCGTTAAGAAGGCGATTGCCGAATATGGAAGTCAGGAGTTATCACAGCCGAAATTTGTCTACAAGAAGGGTAGAGAATGCAGAAGAAGACATTCAGAAGGCGTCCCAGAGGAGAATGCTATTACAATTAGACAGTTCATCAACCGGAAAATTTCCGAGACCAAAAAATTATTGGCCGAAAAAGGTAATGATGAAGCAGCATTGTATGACGCCAAGATCAGTCTGTCCATAGCTGCACAGATCGCCATACTTTCAGTTGAAATGGCAGAAGATCTTAAAAGGGACATAGCTGCCGGATACAAGGATATCTGCGACAGGTCCGGTATCGAAGATGTTGAGGTCGCGGTCAGGAGTTCTGCTGTTGGTGAGGACAGCGATGATGCGGCCTTTGCCGGAGCACAGGATACCTATGTATACATATATGGAACTGAGAATGTAATTGAGCATGTTCAAAGGGACTTTGCATCGGGATTCAATGTTAGATCCCTTGAATACAGAATCAGTCAGATAAACAAGGCTATCGAGAAAGCCAGAATTAAGGCCGAAAAAGCGGGAGTGGAATTTGACGAGGGAGCCACGAGGGAAAGAGCTCTGAGATCTTTTGATTTTGACAATATTGCTGTGAGTGTTGTACTTCACAGAATGGTACATTCCACCAAGGCCGGTACCGTTTTCACAGTTGAAACGAATACCGGTATGGAAGGGGTAGTACAGATAGATGTTAATTATGGAATAGGCGAATCAGTGGTCGGCGGACTTACGACTCCCGACAATATTCTCAGAGGATTTGACGGGAAACTCAGGGTTAGAACCCTGGGGGCAAAGGAGATCAAGATCATCAGAAACGAGGAGGGAGTCGGCTCCCATGAGACCGAGACATCCCTAGAAGAGAGGACCTCCTGGGTACTGTCCAAAGAGGAAGAGGACGAGATCCTCAGAATGGCAGTGATAATTCACAATAGATATGGAAAATACATGGATATCGAATTTGCCATTGACGATTCCGGAATATATATGGTCCAGGCCAGGCCGGAAACCAACTGGAATGAGGTAATGGAATTACACCCCGGCATCATTCCCATGAGGAAAAAAGAAGTTACCGATGCAGCCATGAAAAACGCTGTGAAGGAAGGACTTATCATGAAAACAGGAGATGGTGCGTCTGCCGGGGCTGCTACAGGTGAAGTGAAATTCATACATGAGATCAATAAAGAAGCATTCATCAATTTCAAGAAAGGCGATATCCTGGCAGCGGAAAGGACGGACCCTGATTTCCTGCCCTTGATGAACATTGCCGGAGCCATCGTGGCAAATGTTGGCGGGAGAACCTCCCATGCGGCGATCACATCGAGGGAACTGAACATTCCGGCGGTTATCGGTGTTGGAGATATTGAATTGTTGAAATCCCTGGATGGAAAGGTCATAACCGTGGATGGATCCAACGGGCATCTGATAAAAGGTGAAGTGATCTTGGAAGAAAAGGGCGAGGACATTGATACCAACAAGATAATAAATGACTATCCAACAAATACCTCGGTGGGTCTGATATTGGCGGATGTGAATGCTGCCAAGAAGCTTAGTCAGTTGAAGAATATCCCTGATTTCAAGGTTGGTCTTCTACGTGCCGAGTTCGTGCTTGGAGCCATCGGTGTTCATTATCAGGCACTGAAGGCCTATGATGCCAACATATTTGACAAACTTCTCGAACTGATAAAAAATGGTGAGATAAAGGAAGCTATGAAGGCCCTTTCTGAAAAGAATGAAGTAGAAAAAACAGAAGGAGAGCTTCTGTTGATGTCCATGTATGCAACCGGTGGTGCCAATAACGGTGATAATCTGGTGGACGTACTAGAAAAAACAAAGACCGAGATCGAAACAAGGCTCCAGGTTGCAGGTTATTCCAGCGGTCATGAGTTCTACACGGAAATGCTTTCCCAGCAGATCGCATTGTTTGCCAAGGCCTTTGACGGCAAAGATATCATTTACAGAACGACGGATTACAAATCCAATGAATATCAGGGTCTTCTGGGCGGAATTCTGTTTGAACCGGATGAGGACAATCCCATGCTGGGATTCAGAGGCGTATCCAGGGGGATCGATGCCTGGGAGGCAGAGGCTTTCAAGAAGGCCAGGGACCAGTACGGTGCCATAAACCTCCATATCATGCTGCCATTCGTCAGAACCGAGCAGGAGCTCATCGAAACAACTGCCAGCCTCCAGGCAAACGGGATCGAAAGAGGAGATAAAGGTCTGAAACTGTTTGTCATGGCGGAGATACCCTCGGTCGGTCAAAATCCAAGGTCCTTCCTGAGGGACATTGACGGATTTTCCATAGGCAGCAACGACCTTACCCAGGGCGTGTTGATGACCGATAGGGACCTTGCAAAGCTTCAGGATGTGTATGATGAAGAGGACCCGTCGGTGGTTCAGCAGATGCTGGCCATAATATTCGAGGCTATCAGACAGGGTAAGGAAGTGGGATTCTGCGGAATGGGCGTATCCAACAGCCCATTCATTGCAGCCTTATGCGCTGTGGCGGGCATTACGTCGGCAAGTGTGACACCGGATGCTTACGAAAAGACAAAGATAGGCGTCAATGAAATTGAAAACGGCGGCATATCCGTAAAAACCCTTGGCAACTGGATGCAGAAGGACAAGATGGCAAAGATGGGTACATCCATCGATACGTTGGTTGACAAGGGCGTTTTGAATTCTCAGCAGGCCGTCCCATTGAAGGAATCCGCTCTGGCCGCCTACGACTGGGTGAAAGCCGCCCTTAAAGATGCACTTGCCAAGGGAGACAAGGCCACTGAAATCGCGCTTAAGAAGGCAACCAAGCCAATAGTACAGGCATTACAGGACTATACCATGCTGGTGGCCGGTGCCCTGAAAATGTATGAGCCGGTCGATGAGGCGGACTATGATGTATTTGTACAGAATACCTACAAGATACATACCCTTTACAAGGACTTGGTCAGTAAGGGAATACTCTCCAAGGAAACAGCCTATTCAATTACGATCCAAAAGATAAATTGGTTGTTGGAATTGAGCGATGAGGATGATGCGATCTCTGCCAAGGATCGGGAAATGATGATGCAGATGAAAAACCTCATTGATCCCATCATTGTCTAGAATGACGCTCTCGTGATGACAAATTTACGGGGCACTTGTACGCCGGTCTTCGCGGATAGAAATAGATTCCCACGGACAAGGGATTCATTTAGCTCCCATGGACCCAAAGGGCTCCGTTACCCTGTCGTCCGCCTAAAGATCGCTTCTGCAGGCCGGGCACACAATCCAGTGGGTCCTGACCAGATCCCCGCAGTTAGGGCAATCCCGCGTTGCCGTTTCATACTCGGTGATGAGAAGCGGGTCTATCCATGATTGATCTTCCTGGATGGGCATATACAGGTCCTCGGTGTTGAGCTGGGACCTGTGATCGACCTGCGGTTGCGTGATCATTTCCTCGACCACCATCTCTTGAGGGGTCTCCTCCTCCTCCTCCACTGGCATCTTGAGACTCTGTTTCATTTCCTTCAGTCGGTGTAATTTCTTCTTGTAACCCTTGATAAGTCGCATATATTTCTTTTTGGGCATCTTTTTGTTCCTGTAATAGAGCCTTGCCTTTTTCATCTTCTTCTTGATGACCGCCATCTCGGCATCGATATCGTCCCCATTGGTTTCCGCCGCATTTCCATCAGCCCGCTCATCATCCTCTCCTTCCGATGGTCCCTCCGACGAGGTGACCTCGGCCTCCAGGGGAGCTTCGCTCTCCGGGTCTTCCTCGAATACGAAGGGAGTGATGTTCTCCTCGTAATCACTGCTCTCCGTCCCGTTGAAGGATTCCTCATGACTTTCAGTTACGAGGTATGTTCCGCATTCGGGGCAGTTCTCCTCCCCGTGGGCTACCTCTATGCTGCACAATGGACAAAGCATCGATAACACCTGTATTTCCTTATCATCCGGCCCGAATTCCCTGGCCTCATCAATCTGCGAATTCTCCATTTCGCAAGGCCGATCCACTCATCGCCGAGTTATCGGACTAGAACGTCAACTTGAAATGTATGTGGATTATGATCGTATGACTTTCCTTCTCGATATGCATTGAACCATCCACGTCGTCTTGGACCTCCACATCCTCCTCTCCCGTCACCTGAAGGCCGATGTAGTAATGATCGTTCGGAGAAATGAGGGAGAGATCGGGGTTGAACGTGTGGGCCACCTTCTCACCTGTGTCCTCCACGTCGAACGGTTCCTCCTCCTCCACCCTATCGTTATAATAATCCCAATCCCACGCGTACTCCAGTGGCCCGTCGTTTATGGATTCCCCCGCATCGAATGTGATCTCGTACCCCGCACTGGCCTGCGAGGATGTCACTTCCACCGTCCTGCTCTGATGTTTCTCGTTATCTTCGGGGTATTTATCGAAATCGAGGCTCGCCCAGGGACGGTGATTGAGGAATTTCTTCTGAGTAGAGGTAACTCCATCGTAAATTGCGCTATCCGGTTTGATCTGTGTATTGATCGCAGTTATCCGGAACTCGTAATCCCCGGCACCGGTGGTATAGTAATCAAATTTCTCGTATGTTTTCATCGTGGATGTCAGAGCGAAGGACTCCTCGTGTTGCCTGGCTCCCTCATAGTATATCTCCAGGTCGACCTCCACGTTCTCCGGTGCTGCCTCGAGGCCGCTGCTCCACTGGTACACCGAGAGACCGCTCCCCTCTTCACGGATCAGGTACAGCATGATATTGTTGGTTATCAGCCATTCGTCATCATTCATCGAGATGACGCCAAAATTATCTTCAACGGAGATGGATTTTCCGTTTCCCTTGAATTCATCGATCAGATCATCGGATATGCGGTAGTTATCCAGTTCGCTCTTGAATGAGGTGGCAATGGTGAACAACTTGATCCCTTCGCTTTTGATGGGAGTGATGTAGAGGGACAGTTTTCCCTTCTCGATTCCCAGCATTGAGCTACCATCCGGAGTTGTTATAGGAGTGATGTCGTGTAGAAAACCGTAGACGTAGATATATTCGGTCACCCAGTCAACGTCGTACGTCCTGCTACCCGATTTGTCGTTGTATGATACCGTGACTATGTATTCGCCGTTTCCTTCGACGAAATCCTGGAAACCAACGGTCTCATCGGCATTATCGTTCTTGAAACCTATCTTTCCTTCATAGACGATGTTTCCGTCATGTTCGATCACGATATTCCCGTCACCATTAACCTCCCCCATTCCGCTAGGATCTGCGATGGCCCTGACACGAAGACCGTCATCCACCTTGTCCACTATGACATATATTAAATCGATCCCGTCATCCGCCATCAGGATCGCAATGGTTATTGCCGTGATAACGATGATTATTACCGCTACTGCCACGATCTTGATGATCCTCTTCTTGTCCTTCGGTTCCATTGTCTCACCGGCCTTGGTTTCGTTTCCGTAATCCTGTTGATTCGATATATACGTTGCCTCGGTTTTTTCCCCGCCCCGACCCCCATCCATCATATCTGTTGGAGACTATATATAATCATCTGTATCCCGCTTGCCATGAAATATAAACCTTTCCTTCAATCGATTATTCAGCTGTTATTTAATTATTTCGAGTTGTTTGTGTTGTCCATAACTGCCAATGGTGGTCCGGAAGGTAACGTGACATATCATGGAACATCCATACCGCTCCTTGGTTTCTTCCGTATTCCACCCGTCAGGATGAGAGCAACATGTTCCAATTCCTGGAGTTCGCCCTGGGGTTTTCGAGACCGGCACAATACCCTGTGGAATAAACATAAATGCAAGTAGGAGAATAACTCGGCGAGATGACCGTGAAGTATATCTATTGCCCCCAATGCTCCCATGAGCTAAAAAGTAGTTTCATCGAGGGAAGGGAGAGGGGCCACTGCCCGGAATGCGGTTTCGTCCACTATATAAATCCCCTTCCATCGGCAGCAGGGGTATTGGTATTGGAAGGAAAACTGCTCCTCATCAAAAGGGGGGTGGAACCCGCCAAGGGGCATTGGGCCCTCCCTTCGGGCTTTATCGAGTCCGGTGAGACCCCGAAGGAAGGGTGCGTACGAGAAGTGATGGAAGAGACCGGGTTGAGAACATCTGTAGAAAAGCTTCTGGACATCTTCCATATCCGCAGCGATATCTACGGCGACGTATTGATCATCGCCTATCTGCTCAATTTCGAAGAAGGCGAGCTGGCTGCGGGCGGAGATGCATTGGAGGCCGCTTTCTTCGACTGTGCCTCCCTTCCCGATTTTCACATCGAAGGCTTCAGAAGAGTGGTGAACAGGGTTTTACGTAAGTGCGAAAACGCGCCCCCCCATCAAAGCAGTCACAGAACCCGATGATGTGAGATGATATCACCATAAAACGGTCAAGAAGATAAAACTAGGGACATATGGAATCGCTGCAAAGGCATTGGAGAAATATATGGTACGCGGCCTGATCACCCGTATATCTTGCTCTTCTCGCTGTCCAGCTTACCCCCGTCCTCCTTCCTCTTCTTGCTCACCTTCTCTATGGCCTCCCTGAAATGTTTCAGGGTGACCCTCTTCCCCTCGGCCCTGACGGCGAACATTCCCGCCTCCGTGCACACGTTCTTGATCTCCGCCCCGCTGAACCCGTCGCACAACCGTGCCAGTTCGTCCATCTCTTTTTTGACCCGCCAGTCCAGCTTCATTTTCCTCGAGTGGATGTTAATTATCTGACGCACTCCCTTCTTGTCGGGGAGAGGGATGTCGATAATCCTGTCGAATCTACCGGGCCTCAGAAGAGCCTTGTCCAGGATGTCCGGTCGGTTGGTCGCGGCGATTATGGACACATTGTCCAGAGGGTTGAATCCGTCCATTTCCGCCAGCAGCTGCATCAGTGTTCGCTGGACCTCCCGGTCTCCCGAGGTGTCCATACCGAGGCGCCGCGCACCGATGGCATCGATCTCGTCGAGGAATACTATGCTGGGTGCCTTTTCCCGTGCAAGCTGGAACAACTCCCGCACGAGCCTCCCGCCTTCACCGATGAACTTCTGGACGAGTTCGGATCCCACGAGATGGATGAAGACGGCGTTCGTCTTGTTGGCAACTGCCCGTGCCAGAAGCGTCTTGCCGTTTCCGGGAGGTCCGACGAGAAGTATGCCCTTGGGAGGATCTATCCCTATCTGACGGTATATATCGGGTTTGATGAGGGGTAGTTCCACGGTTTCCTGAATATCCTGCTTCTGCTCAAGAAGTCCCCCGATATCATCATATGTGACATCCGGCCTCTCCATCATCTGGGCACCGGAAACGATGGGATCCCGGGACGGAGGAAGAAGGTCCACTACGTTGAGGTTCTTGTAATCCATCATCACCCGCTTCCCTATCTCCACCTCCTCCTCTATCTTTTCCTTCCCCAGGTTCTTCACGACGTAATAATGTCCGATACCGTTCTTGACGAGTATCCGGTTCTTTTCCAGAACGTCGATCACTTCTCCCACTATGAAGGGGGGCGTTCTGAAGTTCTTCAACTCGGATGCCATCTTGCCGTTCTTCTTTTTAAGGTCCTTGTAGGCACCGGTGAGCTCCCTGACCCTCTTCTCCATTTCCAATTTTTCCATCATCAGGGAATAATTCCTCTCCATCAGGTTCGCGTTGAGCCGGTTGAGCCTGTAATAGGCCTCCGACTGATCGTCGAAACTGACCTCGTCCCTTCGAGTAACACCTACCGGAACCGCATCATCCGTATCGGACATTTCACATCCCCTGTACTAGCGTATAAACCAACGGACACGACGATGTGAGCTCCATTCATTTCCCGTTGCTCTCAAGGAAGAACAGCTCTCCGTCGTATTGCCGGAATATGTCTACCATCTGAAGGGCGTCCTCGATCTTCTTGAGACCAACGTCATCCCCCATCTTCGAGAAGTAATCCTTCGCTTTGTAGCACCACACTTCGAATGTGGTCAGGGAAAAGTCCTTTATCTTTTGCGCCAAGACGTCATCCCCCATGTTTATTCGGCGGAGATCCTCAAACCGCCATCCTTGTAATGAATGTAGATATTGTCTCTAATGTGTTTCGACATGTTCGAAAGGGCGAGATAGATATCCTCTAACTCGATCCCCATCTGTTCCGCAGCATCCTTGGAGGACCATTTCTTGCCTTCGAAATCCCCATCTTTTATGTACTCGAACAGCCGCATCTCAACCTCACTAAGGTCGTTGAAACCCATCCGAACAACTCCTGAACTGGGACGATATTATGGAAAGTACCTTATTTATTAATTGTCCAACGATTCTTATTTTATAAAATAAGGTAATTATCAGTCGAGCATGGAGTGAATCCACTATGGGAAAAAGCACATGTGCCATCAAGAATTTTAGATCATAGCGGAGATTTGCGATTCATAATGTTCAGAAGGGGAGAGCTGCGTGCCGATGTCCGTTTTCGAAACTCTACATCCCCGGTTGAGGGAACTGCTCAAGCAGGTTGGTATCATTTCCCCGACCGCTGCCCAGGAGCGGTCCCTCGGGCATATACTGAAAGGAGAGCATACCCTTCTCCTCGCTCCCACCGGGATCGGAAAGACGGAAGCCGCGGCAATTCCCGTGTTCGAATCCCTTATTAGAGAAGGTGTGCCTGCATCGGAGAACAGGGGATTTCGGGTCATCTATACAACCCCGCTCCGTGCATTGAACCGAGATATCATCTCTCGTCTTCGGAAATGGGGCGAATATCTCGGCATCCGTGTGGGTCTGAGACACGGGGACACGCCGCGTTCCGAGAGGACCCGCCAATCCCGCGATCCGCCCGATTTCCTCATAACCACGCCGGAGACCTTCCAGATCCTGTTCACCGGAAGCAGGCTCATCGAGCATCTGAGAACTGTTCGATACGTCATAATGGATGAGGTTCACGACATATGCGGCAATCTTCGGGGTGCCCAGCTTTCCGTGGTACTTGAAAGGCTCGAGAGAATAACCCGTCATCCGCCCGTGCGGGTGGGATTGTCGGCCACGGTGGGAATGGATTCGGTCATCGAGGTTGCCACCTTTCTTGGTGGGATGGGGCGAAGCGTGAAGGTCGAAAGGATCGAAACGGGAAAGGAGATGCAGCTCACCGTGGTGACGCCGCGATCCGCTCCCGGTCAAAAGGCCCTCGAGGCCGAGCTGGCATGCACGGGGGAGGAGCTTGAATCAATCCTGACCTCGCTTGAGCTCATGAAGGAGGCCCAGCCCGTTCTGTTCTTCGTCAACACGAGGCAGACCGCGGAGGTCCTGGCCTCCAGGATCGCTCTTATCGATCCGGATTTTCCCGTTGGGATACATCACGGTTCATTATCCAAGGAAGTACGGACGAGCATGGAGGACGATTTCAAGGGAGGGGCGCTGAAGGGTTTGATCTGCACTTCCTCGCTGGAGCTTGGGATCGATGTCGGATTCGTGAAACACGTCATCCAGTTCTCATCCCCGCGAGAGGTCACGCGCCTCGTCCAGAGGATCGGCAGGGCTGGCCACCGCGTCGGCGAGATATCAATGGGGCAGGTGCTGGCCACAAGGCCGGATGACATCATGGAGAGCGGTGTCATCGTGAGAAGGGCCGTTTCCGGCGAACTGGAAACGATAAGGGCGGTCCGGAATCCGCTGGCTGTGCTGAGCAACCAGATAATCGCCTCCACCATGGAGAGTGGCCGTAAAATGCACAAGGGTATGGACGAAGCCTTCTTTGAGATCGTCAAGCGATCCTATCCTTTCTCCACACTCGAAAAGGGATTATACTACCGCCTTCTCGATGAGCTTTCGAAGCTCGGTCTGATTAGATGGGACCCCGACAGCGGCGAGCTTTCGCGAAGGAAGAGGGCAATGGACTACTTCTATGACAATATCTCGATGATAAGGGACGAGAAGGTCTACAGGATAATAGATATCGCCACGAGAAGGTCGATTGGAACGCTTGATGAGGAGTTCGTTTCCGCATATCTCGGGGACGGCGTCAAGTTCATAATGAGGGGGCGGGCCTGGGTAGTGGTCGAGATGAGCGGGGAATCCATCCTGGTATCTCCCGGGGATGACATAGGGGCCATCCCTTCCTGGATCGGTGAGGAGATCCCCGTTCCGTTCGACGTGGCCCAGGAGGTAGGCAGGGCCAGGGAGGCCCTCTGCTCGGCATTGGAAAGAAATGAAGGGGAAAAGATTGCGGCTCTCGAAGCATTCAGGGCAGGATATCAAATGAGCGAGGCGGCTCTCGAGAGGTATGTCGATTATATCCGGGAACAGACAAAGGTTGGCGTAGTACCAATCTCCAATACAATACTGGTGGAGAGAGAGGGAAGTACGGTGGTGATAAATACCTGCTTCGGAACGAGATGCAATGAGACCCTCTCGCTCCTGTTGTCGTCCCTCCTGGCTTCCCGACTGGGAAGGGGATTGGAGACCTCCACCGATGCCTATCGTATCGTGCTTGAAGTTCCCCATACCCTGAGTACGAATATCTTGGTCGAACTGTTGACTACCATTGTCCCCGGCGACGTCGAGCGCATACTATCCGTGGTCCTGAAGAACTCCTCCCGGGCCCGCGGGTATTTCGTCTATATGGCGAAGAAGTTCGGTGCCATCCGCAAGGATGCTGACATCGGCTCGGTCAATCTGGGCTATCTCGCGCGAAGCTATGGTGATTCGCTCATACTCGAGGAAACGATAGCGCGCGTTCTGGAGGACTACCTTGATACGGAAAGCCTCGCGAAGGTCTTTCTAGGCATCAGGGATGGCACCATGGAGGTTCTGACCGCTACGGGCCTCTCTCCCATATCCCTTGAGGGTCTTGACGACCGGGCCTCTGTCATGAGCCCGTACAAGGCGGATTCAACAGTGCTCGAGGCATTGAGATCGCGCCTCCTGAAGCAGTCGGTCATCCTGGTCTGTATGAACTGCGGCAAGTTCTCACACAAGACCGTTGCCGATATACCCGAGAGAGGGCACAACGAATGCTGGAACTGCGGAGGGACCTACCTTGCCGTGCTGCATGACCATGAACTGGAGAGGATATCCCTGCTCAAGAAGGACCGGAACACAATGACGGCAAAGGAACGGAAGCAGCTGGACAGGTTCTTTGCCAGCGCGTCCATCGTGGCGGAGCACGGGAGAAAGGGCGTGATGACGCTGATGGGAAGGGGGATCGGGCCCAGAAGGGCAATTCGTATCCTGCCGCAGCCATTTGAGTTCGAGGAGGATTTTCTAAGGGAGATACTCCGGGCGGAGATCGAGTATGCCAGGACCCGCCAGTTCTGGGACTGAGTTTCTCGTTCGGTGTTCTGTGTTATCGAGAGTGGAATGCAGATACAAGTAGGGACATCGTGTGGTTTAGAGGGCGAGCGAACGACAGTCAACGCTTGCCCTCGCTAGAGTTCTATAAAATTATTTATATTAAGGGTCGGCAGGATGCCGACCACGAGGGCAAATGCCCTCGTTCTTTCTACCGATTGTACTAACTCGTATTTTTACTGTATCGGGCTCGTATTCGCCTACACCACCCCTGTTCCCCACCCCGGCTACCGAGCCCTTTTGTTTGAAGAGAACTCATCTAATGATTATGTCGAGTTCGATAGCTATTTGAAGGTTCTCTCGATGAGCCTTCCCATTTCCGATTCGATCTCCCGGCGAAGGTCCTTCTTCAGGTTCTCCGGGACCAGCTCGTAACCCAGTTTGGCGCTCGATTTGGCCAGTAAAATGCCCGCGTACATCTCCCGGACCTTTGCCTCGAGGTACATGGTGATGGCCTTCTTCAGCTCATCCTTGAGCTCGGGATTCTCCTCCAGGCGGGCCAGGACGAATTTCTTCAGTTCCTCCTTCAACATATCCCGAAATACGTCGTAGAGAAGGGCCTCGGCGTTCAGCATCTCTCCGAGGGACTGTTCCAGAATCGGCGTGATTATCGATTTCTTTTCATCCATGGCATCCAACCCCGATTGAATTGTGGTCGATTCCCGTCCAAAGGTGATGTCCATTACGGTCATGCTCTCGCGGATGACTCCGCAATATTATTCCAGGACCACGGTTTTCATAAAATCCGGAAGGTCCCCCAGGGCTTCCATGTCTCCGTCCCAGGTTTTCAGGATGCCGTGGTATTTTTCCTCTATCTTGCTGACTCCGTCTGTCAGATGGCCGTATATGGTATCCTTGTTCCCGGAGGTGGTTATGGCGACCATGGTCAGGAACTTTCCGCTGGAGAGAATGACCGAGAAATCACCGAAATCGATGTTATTGAGGTGCATCTTGCCGCCTCCCACGGCATCCGGCAGGTCGAAGGAGTCGGTGATAAAGCTCTTCACTGCCACCAGCATGCCGGCCAGTATCTCCTCGTCCACCTTGCTCTTCTTCGATGCAACGTAATGGTCTATAAGTATCCCGTATGTGGTCATGAGGAATATCTCATCGATGCCAAATCCCTTCTTGGATTCGGAGATCGATACCTCCTTGGCCGGCATAATGCCGCCGGAAGGTTGTCCACTCTCCGGTGCCGGCGGCGGAAGTGGAATGGATTCTTCGGGAGGTGGAGGTAAGGGCAGATCCTCCACATCCCTGTAACCAAAGGGTTGTGAGGGTATATCGGGCCTCTCTCCGGATACACCTATATACGGTCCCGATACGTATTTGGACGCTGCGTCGTATCTCGATAACGAGACACCGGAGGCTTCCATCAGATCGAGAGCTCCTGAGGAAAGGCTGATGGACTCCAGGAACTTGTATTCCTTCGCGGCCTTTATCGCATCCATCAGGGCGTTCTGTCCCTGCATGCATTCGATACCGTTCTGCTTGGCCTTCTCGAGAGCTCTCGTTCCGCTCGCGATATACTTGATGGCCTGGAGGTATTCGTGTTTGTTCACCTTGAGAGCGGCCAGAGCCTCCTTGGCCTTGTCCTGCACGTGACCGTGCGGATCGGTGAGTCCGTTGATAAGATGCGGTATCGTATCCACCACGGCCTGGGGCTTGAATATGCCTATGTTCTTGATGATCTGGTACATCCTCCAGCGAACGTGATAGTAATCGTCGTTCATGAACTTGATCACATGGGACATGTATTTCTGAAAGACGTTGATATTGAGAAAGCTCACTATCGCGATACTGTCGGCTATGGAATGCTTGATCTCGTTGTCATTCTCCTCAAGGAGGCATTTTATCAGAACCGGGAGGACCTTCGGTATGTATTTGGTCTGATTGGTAAGCAGCGAGCCCATGGCTGAGATGGCCTGGATGCGGACATTCTTTCGGCTGTCGGTTACCGCCCGTGTTAATATCGGCATTACGACGACAGGATGCTTGTTCCCCAGCTCCACCATGAATTCTGTTACGCGTTCCCTCTCATCGATCTTGTCCGAGTTCATGGATTTTATTAGAGCTGGTAATAGGCTCTTTATGTCCTTTGACAGGTAGAGTAGAATGTCCTTTCCCACACTTACCGCTTTCTTGTTCTTTTCGTTGAGGGCGGGTATCACTCTCGGTACCACCCTGGCGGGGTCCTCGCGGCCTATTCTCTTGAGTGTATTTGCGGCATGAAGACGCATGTTCGTCTCAGGGTCGGATTTGGCCTTCTTCCAGAAATCGAACTGGTATGAATCCACCATGCCTTTATAGATGTGCTGTATCGAGCCGTCCACGGATTGGGGGTTCTTCTTTCCTATCCTTCCCAGCGTTTTTACGGCGGTAACATAAAGAAGGGCCCTCTCCTTTGTGGGATTCTGGGGGCTGTAAAGGGGATACATCAACGCTTTTCCAATGACAGGGGATATCTTGTCTCCCAGTTTCGGATACTCGTTTGCTATGTTACTCAAGGCAAACATGATATTCGTGTATGGTTTCCAGTGATTGAACGATGATTGGCTCTTTGATGTGAAAATCTTTTCAAGAACATCCAGAAAGAACCGGAATTGCTTGATCATCTCCTTGGGTGCCAGTTCGGATTCCCGTCTGATGATCACGGAAGCAAGGAATTTCACTCTCTCATTGCTGCTCTCCAAAAGAGGTGCCAACTCCCTGGAGAGACCTCTGAGATGCGGCGGAAGGGACCTTGTGAGGGATTCCAGCTCTTCAAGGGCCTGGAGGCTCTTCTTGATGTTGGAGCTCTTGGCTGTCTTGACCAATTTTAGATACTGCTTCGAGGTCATCCAGGCACCGGTATTATTAGTATAATGCTACTCTATAGTGATTTGAATGGGATTTCATTAAAAACGGAAAGCTATTTATATTTTTCCATTTTCCTTCTTTCAAGTTCCGCTTTCTGGACAGGACGTTCAGGTATTAGTGGTCTTATGGTCAATTTACCTTTTCACGGGCCAAGCTCCTCCGATTGCGGAACCTACGCATTTTCTATCAGGGAGACGACGCTCGGGTAATCCAAGCCCAGTTCCCTTGTCTTGTCAAGAGTGGGAACACCGTCCATGGTCCATCCCCTCCGCCTGTACACGGCATCCTTCAATTTTTCGTAACGCCCTTCCCGGTATTCGCGCAATATGGCGATCCTCCCGGGGACATCCAAATTCTCGACGTCCTCATTCGTGATCTCCCTCAGCTGACCGTCGTATCTCTCCTGTCGGGACAGGTATTCTTCCTCAGAGACGGGGCCCACTGCACGGTAGGGAATGTCATCGTGTTCTCTTCTTCCGAAACCCAGTCTGAGATTGAAGATCCTCTGGAAATTATACACTCTCTCGCTCATGGAGATGAGATCCTCCGGCTCAACATTTCTGCCGGTGACGGCGGTAAAATAATCGGAGTACCATCTCACGTGCTTCATCACCTTGGCGGGTTCCAAAGTGTCCTTGTTATCCTCGGGGACTATGTCGTTCCAGGGCAGTTTGCACAGGCCGCATAGGCCGAACCACGTTCTCCACATGGGGAACCAGTGGAGGGCCTCCGCCTTCTGTTCGAATGTCGGCATATATTTATGGACCATGTCCAGGAATATCAGCCATGCTTCGTCATGCTGGGGTCCCTTGAGGGCAAGGCCGTATCCACCCTGCTGCGCCAGAGATTCCTTCGTCATGTACTCGGAAAATTCCAGCCCCTTCGCCTCCATTCCGATATCGTTCACAAGGTTTCTATCCGCACCGAACTCCTCTGCGAAAATCCGCTTCATCCTACGTATGCCCTGGCCCACCATGGCTCCGAATCCCTCTCCGCGGGCCATCTGATGCAGTATCTCCAGGGCCGCTTCCCTGGAACCGAATCCCAGTTCGATCCCCCCCGTATCCTTCACATCAATAAGGCCCCTCTCGAAGCATTCCATCGCAAAGGCCGTGGCAGTGCCGGCGGAGATGGTATCCACCCCGTATGCGTCGCAGTAGAAGTTCATCTCGATCACGTGGTCAGCATCGAATATCCCGCAGTTGCTTCCGCACCCTGCGATGGTCTCGTATTCCGGGCCGTCCACAAATACCTTCTGCCCCCTATAGGGTCCCGAAGTGGGTATGAAATCCTTCACTCCGTGAGCGCAGGCCACGCTGCAACCCATCCAGCAGCCGTCGAATCCCTTGTGGAACTTCTTTCGGTATACCTCCGCCCCCATTGCAGGAGCCTCGGGGTGGCTGCCGAACTGGTAGTTGTTGGTGGGAAGCAGGTCGTAATCGTTCATTATCGTGACGAGATGTGTCGTACCGACCGTTGCCATCTCGTTCTGGATGGGATCGAGCGTCGTGATCTCCTGGCTGTGTGCCCTTCCGACCTTTCTGAGAGAATCGAGATCCGACGGATTGTTGCTCTTGGAGGATATCGTCGGGCTCCTGATCACGATGGCAGCGATCCGCTTGTCCCTGAATACCGAGCCTATGCCTCCCCTGCCCGCCTGCTTGTACCTTACTATCTTCCTTCCGAGGTCATACCAGCTGAAGTTCAGACAGCCAATGAGGGAATGCTCTGCTCCCGGTCCCGCGGAAATCACCGATATCGAGCGGGGATCCTCACCTCCGTACAGGGATGTAAGCCCGGTTGCAAGCGCGTAGCTGTCATGGGGAAGCCCTTCGACCTTCTCGATGGAAACAACCCTCTCGATCCCGTCGATGAAGATGACGACGTCGTCCGGGCTCTTTCCCTGGACCTCCATTGCATCGAATCCGGAAAACTTCAGGTACGGTCCGAAATATCCGCCCACGTTGGAATCGATAATAGACCCGGTCAGAGGAGATATCGTCGTGACAATGCTCTTCCCGCTGCCCGGATAGAACGTGGTTCCGCCCAGAGGACCCGAAGAGATGGCGATTACGTTCTCCTCATCATCCCATTTTACCGCCCTTTGAAATGGAAGCGAGTTCCACATCAACCAGAGGTCGAATCCCTTTCCCCCAATGAACTTCTCCTTCATCTCCTCCGAAACTGCTTTTTCCTTCACGACGCCCGTCCCCACGTTCACATAAAGGGTCCGTCCCGCATATCCGCATTCGACCTGGCTTTCCTTATACTTGAAGCTCTTTTCCATACTTCGTTCTGGCATCTCGTCCATAGGCGTCAATCCTCCGACATCATCGATGGGTTTCTTCAGGCATTAATCAGCATACTTTGAACCGCACGAGCCCGATAATAATCTTAATAGATAAATCCTTCGTGCATTCTTATCATCTTTATCTTAATTCACTCCCTGAATCTGGGCGTCATTCCATTTATCCGTGGGTTTCGATATCAATAACGCTTAATACATGTCGAACGTCAGTGTCGCATCCTGAACGGGCCTTTCCTCCATGAGGGAGAACCCATCATCCAGGCCCGTTACGGTGTATTCTCCGTCACCGGTAAGATATGAAGGAGATCCCCAGAAGGGATTTTGTGGATATAACCTCCATTGTCCTGTGTTCAGATCGTACGTGAAGTAAAAATGGAATCCGTCAACCTCGGTGCTATCCCCGCACACGTCCAATGCAATGCCGAGTTCGGCAGGCTCTTTCTGTTCCCAGAAGTTCACCGCACCTCCTATGATCATTGGTCCCGCCTCACCGTCATCCGATATGTCCAGCACATAGGCGAGGTTCAACGCGATATCGTGTTGATTTCTGTATGTGTCGGTACTCTCGGACAGAAACTCGCTCCCGGCGGAAATCTGGATCCAAATATATACGTCCGGGTCGGATATCACATCCGTCCTTTCCTCGATGGTGAGGTGGATCAGCTCAAGGGTAAAGCCAAGGTCGATGAGTGGATTCAGGTCGGTTCCATCAGGAACGCCGTCCTTATCAGTGTCCCTGTTGGACGGGTTGCATCCCAGGATCCCCTCCCCCTTGTCCGTCATTCCATCCGAGTCGCCATCCCTACCTCCGAATCCCACCAATTCCCTTCTGTATGCATTATCACCCCCAGCGGCATCATCCAGTGGAGAATACTCCATGGCCACGATGTATCGGACCTCCGGAGAATACCAGAAGATGAAATCACCCGCCGGCCCCTTTGAGTCTATCTTGTATCCGTCAAAAGTCCCCGCTGGTGTCTTGAGATCGTAGAATCGTGAACATTTGAACACATGACCTTCGATACCTTCCATGACCCCCACCCATTCCTTACCCTCATGCAGCGGGAAGGAGAACGGCTGGGACAAGGGGATCCCCTCCGTATCACATAGGGAGAGGTTCCCCATGGACGCCAGCAACTCTTCGCTCCCGATCTTGGTTGAGTTTTCCCAGCGGTTCTCCTCCAGGGTATAGTAATGATCTCCCCCCATTACCTTGGTACCTGTAACTTTTACCGTCACGTAGGTCCCCTGGGTCCCTCCACCCGCCCGGGAGCTTGAGTACCACCATTCCTCTCCCGGTTTCAATTCCGGTATACTGCCGTCGTTATTGTCGCCATCCCGGGTGAGGGCCAACCCTATTATCCCAAGTACGACCACGGCGATGATGGATAATGCTGTGATGACCTGCGTTTTTCTCTTTCTCTTCTCCCTCCCTTCGGACCCGACATTTCCCATTCTTGAACCCCCACGGTAGGTCGTTAATTGATTGATTCAAGAGGTAGTTGAGATTTATACAATTTTCTGTTCGCGTTCTGGAAATGGCAATGGGACCCCGTGGAATCGCTCCTATTCGAAGCTTGAGGATGTTGTGAGGTGACAGGAACGATCATTGCATCAGTACCCTTGACTATGCAACCGTTTCATGATCGAATCCGGATTAATACATGGAAATACATAGGATAAAATTAAATATGCCCTTTCAAATAGAACATCGGATGAAATTGCTGGCTTGCTTGACGGTGCTGATGTTAATCCTTTTACCCCTGTCAATATTTCATATAAACGAAAATCACACCACGGGCTCAGTCCGACCGTATGAAATAACATCCCCGAAAGGACGGTTCTCCGAGGCCGATGCAACCGATAGAGGGACCGATGATCATGGGAAACGGGATGATACCGTGGGGATCCTGGGAAAAGTGGAATCCGCCTATCGAGTGAGGGATTCCTACGCGTCGCGGTTGAGTCTGCTGGATGCGAATCCCGCTCAGCTTCCGGGGGGTAATCTTGAGTATTCCAATCATTCCTCCGATTACACATTCGGCTCAGGCGGTAGTGCATTCGTTTCGCACAAGATGATAAACATCAACGGCAGCCTGGAGATAGATTCCGGTACCGAGCTTATCATCGAGAATTCGACCATACATTTCAATTTCGCCGGTTCGGACCCCTACATAACCCTTACGGGTCAATCATCGCTCACTCTCTTGAACGTTACGGTGGATTCGGATATCCCTCTCCGATTGTATTCCCTGGAATCCAACCTCACTTTCATGAACTCGTACGTTGCGGAGCTTCAGGGCGAGGACATCATACTCAGTTCATTTATCTTGAATCGCAGCTACATCTCGAGGCTTACGGATACCCTTACACTGGACAGGAGCACGGTCGATCTATCGGGAAGCCACATCAACGGGACCACTACGGGGATGCTATCCTTTCAGGATTCCACATTGAACGTCACCTACTGTGCATTTTCGAACCTGGGGTGCGGATTATGCATTTCTTCTTCCGTCTGCACGATACGGGCGTCATGTTTCTATTCGAACGTTGAAGCGATATCGAGCATTTCGATGCTCGGGTCCGAAATAGATATCTATGATATCGCGTTCCTCCGAAATGGCAATGATTTTCTCATGAACAATCACCAAATATCTATCGCCGGGTGTATCTTTGCCAATACCCTTGACGAGACAATGGATCACATCGGTGACGGAGGTATAGACAACGATCAGGATGGGAGAGATGGTCTGAGAGACAGCGACGTTCCTCTGTACCGGTTGAACAACAGCATATTCTACAATGTTTCATCCATCACCTTTCGGGCCGTACCCTTGTCGCTCCTGGAGAACGTGTTCTACAATCTATCCGCAGGTCTTACTTTCTACAACTGCCAGGTCCTGATGGATGGGGCCATCTTCTTCAATGAAAATATGAGTGCCGAGAGAAACACTATCGAGAATTCCAATCTGACGCTGAAGGATGCGAGATTTTACAACTGGTATTGCCCCCTGACATTGATCCAGACGGAGTTTTTCATTACCGATTGCACTTTCGAGGATTGTAACGATGGTATCGAGCTCTATGCCAATTTTGACCTGTCGGACTGGTCTGTCATCTCTCATTGCGACTTCCTTGGCTGCGATTCGCCCGTCACGGTCGAGGGATCGGACGATACCCTGCATATGGATAATGTCACTATCGGCGATTGTACCCACGGGATCGACCTCTTCAGCATGAACATGGACCTCCGGGATTCCTCCATCATCACTCAGGGCTGGAATTTGCAGCTTCGTCACTCCCTGGTGGATGCCATAAACGTCTCCTTGGATTACGATAAGGTCTTTCTCGTGGAGGATTGCACGCTCTTCATGTTCGTAAGAATGAGCCTGATTGTCAAGGACTTCGGCGACGCTCCTCTGGTCGGCTTAGAGCTGGATGTCCAGGAGATATACGGAGGACCGTCCTACTCGTTCCGGACCGGTCCCGATGGTGGGATGAACATCGCCATCATGAACCGGACGATGGAGGGTACGACCACCTCCGTCTTTGACAGCTACCTGTTCTACCACGAATCGGAGCAATGGGGTTATCTTCGGGAAGAGGTGAATATCGAGAACGGTAAGTGTCTCACACTACGGGTGGGTTTCTCCGACCTCGCCGTCTCCGATTTCGATCACAGCCATGATGATCCCTATCACGGAATGGAAATGACAAGCAGGATTTTGGTTTATAATCTGGACCTTAAGACTGCCGAGGATGTTCTGGTGACCTTCTATCTCGATTTCGTGAAGAAGGCCGAGAGGCGAATATCGACCATCCAGTATAATGAGACCGTCGAGTTGAACTTCACCTGGATGGCTCTCCAGGGCAGCCGATACCTCGAGGTGCATGTGGACCCGTTCAACGAGCTGTATGAATCTAGCGAATCCAACAATTACCAATACGATCCCATCGAGGTTGTGCCCAAACCGACGTTCCCTGTTGCCCGGCTCACCGTGGATGAGACCGTCATCGTCGTCGGTGGGTCCGTCACATTGAACGCTTCCGCATCAAAGGCAGACACCCTCGAGATCGAATACCGGTTCGATTTCGGCGATGGAACCGTGTCAGAATGGCTGTCCGAGGCAGTGGTTAACCGTATTTACAATGAGACTGGCACATTTTACCTGTCTTGCATGATTCGGGATACCTACGGGCAGATCTCGGACAACTCGTCCGTTCATGAATTGAAGGTTATAACCCCACCTCCGCCACCCAAGAAACCGGTGGCAATAATCTCCCTACACGACTTTTTGGAGAATATTACTGTCGATACTCTCGTCGCTCTATCGCCAAAGAGTTCCTATTCCCCCGATAATGCTGAGATCGTGGAGTATCGATGGTCCTTCTCGGATGGCAGATACGACAATATCACGAAGGAGCCCAAAACAATATCGCGGAAGTTCGATGATGACATCCGATACACCGTTAGCCTGATCGTCAAGGATGATCGGGGGATGATCTCACCACCTGCCAGAAAGGAGATAAGGGTAAGCAATCTTCCTCCCGTTGCCTATGGCAGGAGCAACAGGACGGAGGTAGAGGAGGGAGGGAACGTCTCATTCACCTCCGCCGGCACTACCGATCCCGATGATGATGAGATACTCGAGCTGGAATACGCATGGCATTTCCCCGGAAGCGTGGTGATATCCGGAAAACAGGTGAGTTATCAATTCACGGAGGAGGGCATATTCACAGTTATCCTCGTTGTAACGGACGATGACATGATTACCGATTCCATCATACTCTCCATCGTCGTAACCGAGAGAGACGAGAAGGATGGGAACGGTACCGGGATCGATGAGCAACGAGGACTCATCAAGGAGTACTGGATATGGATCGTCTCCGTTCTGGGAGTTCTGCTGATAGGTTTCACCTTCCTTATCAAGGCCAGGAGGGAGAAGAAGAGGGGGACCTATCGAAACCTGAGACTTGAGCAGGATAACCTGAGAGATGAGATCCGCAAGAAGGAGATCAAGAGATCCTACGAGGAGGCGGAAAGACAGATACGGAAAAGGATCGCCTCGGGCGATAAGATCGACTTTACCGCCAGGAGCGATGAGATACCGACCTATGATGATGAGGTTGACTACTACGGCCTGGACAACGTGGTCGAATACGATGGTGAATTCGGTATTGGAAGTGCCGGAGATGTCGTAGAGCACGAAATGGAAGACCATGAGGAAGTGGTCTTCACTACCATAGAAGAAGACGAGGAAGAAGCACATTGGAATGATGATATGGACGACAATGGTGCATGGGATGGGGAGGACGAGGAGTATGATACGGATCAGGTGAACGAGGGAGATCGTCCTGACGTCTACGATCGTGGAGAATCCGGTGCGGGATATGCGGACGGAGGGATACATGACCATGATTCGGAATTGGAGGATTACGAGGAATTTGAGGAGGAGGGTCCGGAGGAAGAATATGAACAGGAAGAGGACGAAGTGGCGGATGAGTACGGAGATTTTGATTTTCAAGATGATCAGGAAGTATCATCGGAGATAGACCCGGATACGAATGGAGCGATGCCCCGGTACGGTAGGGGAGACGGTTCGAAGCCGGACGTGAAGGAAACCTTCGAAATGGACTCCGTACATGAGGTTGAAACTGTCACATTCAAGCGTAGGTCATCCGATCGTTCGGAATCGGATGATGATTGGGCCTGGGCGGATTGATGTATTATTCCTTCCCCATTGCGAGGCAGAAAAAAATGGATCGACCGGGTAAATGATCGAGCATTAACAGGAAAGGGTTCTTTTATCTGTTCGTCGTTGAATGCAGCATGGTGGAGGTTTCCGCTCCCGGGAAGGTGATCATCTTTGGCGAGCATGCCGTGGTATACGGTGAACCGGCAGCGGCAGTAGCGGTCAACCTAGGAATGAAAATGTCCGCAAGGTACGGACCGAAAAACCGTGTGAACGGATATCCGCTGACGAAGAAACATCATTCATACGTATATACCGCTCTGGAAAATTATTGGGAAGGAAGGAAGCTCGAATTCGGTCTTCATTCCAACATCCCGTCCTCGGCCGGGATGGGCTCGTCAGCCGCACTTTCCGTATGTACATCATTCCTGTTGACCTTGCTGAAAAAGGACGATGTAGAAAGTTCCACCAAGAAGGTAGAACAGGTACTTTCTAAAGATCCCACCGATCCCGTCCGGGTCAAGCTGGAATCCCTCGTTGCAAAACGGGCCTTCTCGGTCGAATACCTTACCCAGGGCAGAGCCTCTCCCATCGATACATCGGCAGCTACACATGGACGGGGGATCGTTTTGAGGAAATCACCGGCGGAAAAGCTTCTATGGAAGACATCACGGGGGGATAGAAGCTGGTTCATTCATCACATGAACGTACCGGAGATATCCCTGGTTATCGGAAATACCGGTATTAAATCGACCACCCATCTCCAGGTAAAAAAGGTTGCTCGCTTCGTGGAAAGAAGCTCCTTTGGAATGGAAATAATAAAGGAGATCGGTCAACTGGTGGAGGAGGGGGTCGAGACCATGGGAAGAAACGACCCGGTGCGCATCGGCGAACTGATGGATGAGAATCACCGGCTGTTGGCCATACTCGGCGTCAGCCATCCGAGAATCGAGAAGCTTCTGAAGGCCCTTCGAAGACATTCGTACGGTGCGAAGATAACGGGTGCCGGTGGCGGCGGCAGCGTCATAGCGGTAACGGATGAGCCTGGAAAGACCGTGGAATCCCTGCGGCGATTCAATATTCCCGCCTATCGGCTTCAGCTGAACCAGACAGGCATCGGTATCAGCAAGGAGGGGGAAAACGATGTCAGATGAGATATGGAGTAAGCTGATCGGTGAGCGTCCCATACTGGCACCTTCCATCCTCTCTGCGGATTTTTGGGATCTCGGTAGGGATATCCGGGAAGTGGAGAAGGCAGGCATACGATGGCTTCACATCGATGTGATGGACGGCCATTTCGTACCGAACATCACCATCGGTCCACTTGTCCTTAAGGCGGTATCCTCCGGGAGCGACATCTGGAAGGACGTCCATCTGATGATAGAGGAACCCGGGAAATTCGTGGAAGCCTTTTCGAAGGCAGGGGCCGATCTCATCACGATCCATTACGAGTCCTCGGGCCCTATCGAGGACATCATACATCATATTCGAAAGATGGGCCGCCGGGTGGGATTGTCCATAAATCCGGATACTCCCGCTGCCTCAGTAGGGGGTCTTCTTCCTGAACTGGACCTCGTTTTGGTCATGTCCGTCCATCCCGGTTTTGGAGGTCAGCGACTGATACCGGAAACTCTCGATAAGATCAGGCAAATAAAGGCTATGATTTCGAGCCGGTGCCTTGATACGATCATCGAGGTCGATGGAGGTGTAAATCCATCCACCATACACTCCGTTCTCGATGCGGGAGCGGACGTGATAGTTGCCGGCAGCGCGATCTTCAACAAAGCGGGTTCCGTGGAAGACAATATCCGGAAACTCCGTTTATCGCTGTAAATGACGTATCTCCGTATAGGATGACATTGCCACAATTGATAGGGTGCAGTGGGGTGTTTTTTTCAGCCCGTTCCCCATATATTTCAACAAACCAAAAATGTTATAAGTAGGAAAACCGTTTATAATCGTTCACCAGAGCTATAGATTTTCATATAGAATGTAAACTACCAGCCCCTAAAGGAGCTGGCGTTTTATGTGTAGTGCCGTTGTTTTTAGGCAAAGTCAGTCAAGGAAGTTTGGCCCGTCAACCGTACGGTCTTCCTCACTTTGAAATAGTCATAGTCATCTCCTTGCCAATGCTTATGTTGTTGCCTCTCAATGTAGAATTCCACCATCTCAGTCGTGACCCGTCCAACCGATTCAAAGAAGTATCCATCACTCCAAAAGGAACCTCCCCACAAATGCTTCTTGACCGTGTCCCAGCACCTATTGCGAATACCATAGGACGTGTAGCCTTTCAATTGTGATGCAAGATACGATGCACTGTAATTTTTGCATCCCACTAAAAATACATGGGCATGATCCGGCCCGAATTCCATGGCTCCGATTCGTATGCCCAACTTCCTTGCTTTCTTTTCCATCAACTCCCGGCAAATGGCCTGGACTTTCGGGTACTTGAAAATCTGGCGTCTGTACTTCGGCGTGAACTGCATATGGAAATTACATCCTCCGAAACTGTGTCTTGCTCTCGCTAAACGGTTCATATTGTAGACCTCCGAAAACTATTTGAAAGCCTACGCTGTTCATGGACTGCCTCGCCGAGAGGCGCGCCGAAAATTTAGCGTCTGACGGTCAAGTCGACCTTCGTATTGTGGCTTTCAAAACGGGAATGGACTCAACCGGTTTAAATTTTCGGCGCTACAATTCATCCAGTGCCTAAAGACACTGGCGTTCTTGTAGCAGTTTTTAAGTAAAGGATATCCACTGGAGGGAGGATTCCTTTCGATAACATGGCAGAGCCAGAGGGATGATTATGGCCAAAAAGTTCAAGGTAGTGGTAGTGCCCCCGGATGAGGTGCACATCGTTAATACTGGTAAAGGGCAGTTCGTACATACTTCTCAGAAGAATCCGAAATATTGGCTGACCCCGTGGAAGAACGTTTACAAGATCTCCACCGCGCCCATGGTGTTGAACATACCCGGTCTCACTGTGACCGATAACACCGGTACATCCCTGATGCTGGAGATGGAGACGGTGGTCAGGTTGCGGGATCCGGAACTGGCTGTAAAATCCGTGGGTGGCGATATCCAGGCGCTCAAGAGCACACTGGAAAAACTGATACGGACCACAACCAAGCAGGTGTCATTGAAATATCCCATGGAGCCCAACGTCCGCTCCTTTCAGTCCAGTATCGTGCGGGATACCCAGATGACCGTACAGGGTTTATCTCAGATGCTCGGTTTCGACGTTATCTCGTGCGACGTGGTCAATATTCACAAGAGGATGGGTTTCACCGAGGGGCTTCAACAATCCCCGGTCCCGGACAACGGAAACGGTTTGGATGAGGATTATCCACTCTGTGTGGAACCTCCGCAGATCACGCCGGAGATGATCCCGGTCCAACCGCCTCCACCTTCTGAATTCGCTGTCGACGAGGGGGATGCCGGGAGGGATCTCGGGACGCCCGATGCCCTTCCGATGCTGCCCGCTCCATCCCACGATGCATCCCAATACCCTCTGGAAATGCAGCCTCAGGCCATGGCCGGTTCTCCCTTTCCGACCGTGCAGCCTGAAACCGCCCAAGATTATTTCGATCAGTTCACCGAATCCGATCCAAACGGCAGTGCTCAGGTCGACTATAACGAGGAAGAGAGAAAGAAGCGGGAATGGCGCTATAACCAGATGAGGACCACCCAGATGGAGGCAGCTTTCGATAATTTCCAGTATTCCCGGGATGATCTCAAGTTCGAGGAAAAGGAGAGCGAGCGACCCATTAGCCCGGAAGATTTCGACCAGATGCAGCAGCAGTCGATCCAGGCCGATGTGATCCGGGAGGAACCCATCCCCCCCGAGGCGGGTTCTTACGGTTCGGTAAGCGAAGAAATTGTATCGGAAGATACCTCCGTCGTGTACGAGGAAGAGGCCGCGATCTCGGAAATGGTTAAGACCGAGGTCGAAACGACTGAAGGGGAGGAGGTACGGGACGATCAGGAATTCCTGGGAAATATACCTGAGGACAAGTACAAGACCAAGGCCGAGAACGTCATCAGGGAGATCAAGGGATTGATATCCCGCATCAGGCGCAAGGGGATGGTGCTCCCGCCAAATCCCATCAACTCTTACATGGCAAATATAACTGCTGATATCGAGAATGGACGCTATCTCGATGCCACCAAACTGGGCAGGGAATGCCTGACGTATCTCGAGGAGACCGAAGTGCTGTTCGAGGACGTGAGGGACGAGGTCATCCAGTTACAGGACAGGATCAGCGTGCTCAAGACGGGGAAGGTTCCCCTGGAGGAGGTGGAGGACAAGTTCAGCAGGGTCATAGACCTGTTCAAGAATGCAGAGTATATCGAGGCAAAATCGAAGGCAGCCGCATGCAGGGACCTGCTGAACAGGAAGAAGAGCCTCTACGAGGAAGCGGACAATGCCATCAAGGAAGCCTGGCAGCTCATGAAGAACGCAGCTCCCATGGGATGGGAAGTGACCCGTGCGCGAGCCCTTCTCGACGATGCAAAGGAGGCCGAGGAAGGGGAGGAGTACGAGCTCGCCCTGGACAGGGCAAAGCTGGCCCAGGACGTGATCCAGACCCACTTTGACAGCCTGAAGGGGATCTGGTTGAAGATCCAGGAGATCGGGGATGTCGCCACGAGGGCACACGAGGATTCCCTCTCCGAGATACAGGCCAGGTTGGACAAGTTCGGAGAGAAGATGGATGAGATACTTACCCTGGGGATCAAGATAACTCCCGCCATCAACGAGGGCCTGGCCGAGGTGGAGGAGGCTCTATCAAGGTACGATATATACGAGGCGAAACATCTTATCGAGGACCTTGAATCCACCATAAGCGAATTGAAGGAATTTCACGAGAGAGCCCGGTTGAAGTTCGAGAGAGCCACACTAAGGATCGAGGAGACAAAGAGAAGTACCAAGGATGTCCAGCCCATGATGTATCTCCTGGGGGTGATGGACGATGCCCTCAAGGCCGGGGATTACGAGCTGGTCTCCGAACTCAGCGACGAAATACAGGGATTTTGCGACGACCGCGAGGACGCCGACGAGATGATGAAGGCCATGGAGATGATCGAGAGCGCGGGCAGGATCGCCGAGGAATGCAAGGAGCTCGGAATGGATGTGATCGACGTCAATCCCCTCCTTCGGGATGGTGTGATAAGCTTTCGCCAGGGAAATTATCAGAGGGCCACCTCGAAATCGGAACTGGCCTACAAGATACTTCTCGAGGCCAAGGGAAGGTACCTGGTCATTTCCACGAGACGAATAATCGAGACCACGGGCGAGGAGCTCACAGGCCCCAAGGACGAGCAGCTGGAGGCGCTGGAGGAGATAGAATGGGTGCTGGACCGGGGGGAGCCGGAGAGCGCCATGGAGAGGCTGCGAAAGATGAGGTTGGCCATCTTCGAGAAGAAGTTCCTCGAAAGGCTCCGCAATGCAGAGGGGAAACTGCGTTGGCTCGAGGAGAAGGACGTGAATATCGACGAGGAGAAGAAGCTCATCATCCGGGCCAAGCTTTCATTCGACGAGCAGGATTTCAAGATGGCCACCAAGATCATCAACAAGGCCATAGAGGAACTGGATGCGGTGGACCAGTACGAGAGGATCATAGAGGAACTGGAGAGTGCGGTGGAGCTAATTGAGGAGCTGGAGGAGAAAGGGATCGACGTCAGCGCAGTTAAGAAAAAAATTGTATCCTACAAACCCATCATAGACAGCGACCTGAAGGCCAAATCATACGTGACCGCCATGGGTTACGTGCAGGAATGTCTTCAGATCGCCCTGGACCTGAAGAAGGGATCCGAATTGAGGACCAAGGTGAACGAGCTGGAAAAGAAACTTTCGAAGCTGGAGATGGAAGGCATTTCTTCACCGGGTATCTGGAGGCTCATACAGAAGGTTTACAACGCCCTGGGGGATGGGGACATAAGGAAGGCGGCCTCCCTGGTGGAGCGTGTGATATCGAGGATGGAGGAAGAGGTGCTGCTGTTCAAGAAGGACAAGGCTCTGAAGCTGCGGGATCTGAAGAAGAAGGCCGTGGAGCTCTTCAAGAAGGGCGACTACAAGGGAGCATTGAAATATTTCAACAAATCGCTGAAGATACAGCCCAGGGATGAGAAACTGCTCTACAACAAAGCGGTGATACTCAAGAACCTGGACCGTAGCGTTGAGGCCATACAGTACTGCAACCGTGCCCTGGCCCTCAACGAGGATTACGAACAGGCCAAGAAGCTGAGGGAATCGTGCAGGCAGAAGCTGAGGGACGATGGGAAGGCGGTGGGCAGGTACGTGGAGCCCACTCGAGCCTATGACTACGCTCCGCTCCGATACGCTCCCCAGGAGGACGTGGGACTGGATTTCATGGGAATACGCAACCTCATATCGGAGATAGTGGCGGACCTCAAGGACCAGGGCGATCTGGAGATGGCGGATTTCACCCTGGAGGAGCTCCCGGAGAGCCTTACACTCTTCGAGAAGAGCAATCCCCTGGTGGAGATGATGGCCCGGGACCTGCTGTTCAACACGAAGAAGCTCATAGAGGAAAGGTCCTCCGAGATGGAGGCTCCGGTGGAGGATATGATGGAGGACCTCCAGAGGATCAACCAGCTTCTCGAGAAGGGGAATCTGGCGGTGATAATAAAGGAGCTTCAGAAGATGAGGGGCCTTATAATCGAGTCCCCGTCGGACGATGAGATATTACAGACGTGGAAGAAGATCATGGAGACGAGGAAGCGGAAGCCGCAGGCGGGGGAGAGCGAGGAGAGCGTGGGGAATCTTCTCATCTCCACGAAACCACGATACGAGGATGGAGACCTCAAGAGGTCCATCGAGATCATGAAGAGTGCCCGCATGGACGTCGTGAGCGAGGGCAAAATAGACCTATCGGACAAGATAATGAACGGGCTCGAGGAACTGGACGAGCTGCTGGCCGAGCTGGCGGATCTGGGTATCGGGGATGACGAGATCACGGAGGAGATCACCCTTCTGAAACCTGCCCTTGAGATGAAGTTCTACAAGAAGGCCCAGGAATATATAGAACGGGCCATCGACGTGGCAATGGAGCTTCGAAGCGAGGTCGGGACCGAGAATCTGGATTTCCGCGCCCAGAAGATAATCGACGTCATCGAGAGCGATCTAAACAAGATGAGCCGGGGAGACTGAGCCGGGCGGGTTACTGCACAGGAGCCGTTCTTCCGACTTTTTCTCTTTTCTTTTTTCGGTTTGCCGCTCCGTGTCTTTTTGCGGGATCAGGTCTGTCGTTTTATCAATAACCACGTTCTCTCTATACGTTCCCGCCTCCACGCAAACCGTATCTCACTCGCTCGCATCGTCGATGGCCCATCGGATGTGTGTGTAATCCCCTCCACCGGACGCGTTCACCACGATGGGTCTTCTTGATGGGACGAAAACGCCATCAGCAGAGGTCGTACTTTCCATCACCGGCAGGAATCCAATCAACATCATCTGCACGAGGATGATGCATACAACCGTTCTGGTGATACGAAATCTCATGAACAAATGCCCCTACTGGAACAAGCAGGGAATCGTGAGTATTTCAAATGTTTATGACGATGTTCGAAAAAACTCCGGTCTTAATCCCCTGCATGATGGACATCCTGATCGCCGGCGATCTCGTTTTTTGTCAAATGACTTGCCCGTTCCACCTTCTCGATGAAATCCTCCGCATCGTCAAGGGTCCTTTCGGTTTCTTCCCTGCTCATGCTCAGGAGGATCCCGTAATCGGCTTCCTCCCGATTCTCTTTCGCATTGGCAATGGCCCTTCCCGAGATCTCATCGAGATAGCCCTTTGTCACGAACTCGAGTCCCAGAGCCCTTATGACCCCTCCGTGGGTCTTGGGGTATATCTTCTTGAGCGCCAACAGTGACCTGGCGGCATAGAACATGGCATAATAAGCCCGACTAACGCAATCTCCGTAAAACTGGTTTTGAAAGAGAAGTCTTGCCGAGCTCAATTTCTAGTGGCTCCTTGCCAGTAGTTCACTCGATTCATCCAATGGGTATTCCTTCCCTTCGAATCGTTTGCATGAAACCGCTGTCCCCGATATCCTCCTTCAACTCCCTCGTGAGCACCTTCGTGGAAATATAGACACCGTACTCCAGCAAGAATCTCATAACGTCGATCATGATCATCCTTCTCAACCGGAACCGATCCCCATTACCGACCACGACGATATCGATATCGGAATCGACTCCATCCTCGCCCCTCGCAACTGACCCGAACAGAATGACCTCTTCGATGCTCGCCCCGTGGTTCTCTCTGATGGAGCGCGCGAATTCTTCTGCTACTTCCTTTCGGTCCAATTGCTCACCTCCCGTGGTCCATATGCTTGATGATGCCGTATAGATGGCAGTTTCCATATCCATGTACAGTTATTTATAATTGTTGAGAACCGAGATTCACCCCCCACCTCCCTCTTCCTCTTCACCATCAACCTCAACTCTCCCCAACTTGTCCTCACCATCCACATCCACATCCCCCTCCACATCCCTGATATCTTCTTTTCTACCATTCCAGAAGTGCAGGAAGATAATTATCCCCGCAATCAACACCCCAGCAAGGCTTACCCCCGCCCAAACGTACCTCGCACCTATCCCACCCCCGGTCTCATCCTCATCATCCGGCGGATCGTCGTCCTCCAGCTCCCACTCCCACCTCGCGGGATCGTCGGGATACGCGTCCTCGTCGTTGGGACGCCCGTCCCCATCGCGGTCGGTCGGTACTGATGAAAAGTTGAGGGGATCGGAGCCGGATGCGAGTTCGTAGGTGTTGATGAAGGTGTCGCCATCTAAGTCTATGGGAGTGGAGAGGGGGTTGAATGGGTCTGAGCCCGCCGCTGCCTCCATCGTATTGTTCCAGCCATCGCCGTCGAGGTCCAATGGAGTTGAGTTCCCATCGAAGGGATTCGATCCAGATGCGTTCTCGAAAGTATCGTTATAGCCGTCCTCGTCGGTGTCTATTTCACCATTATCGGGCTGTTCGGGAGTTGATTTCCCGACAACTGTAACGGTCAGGCTGTCCCTACCCTGATTCCCTTCAAAGTCACGGACCATTAGGGTGACGTTGTAGGTATCGGGAATGGCGAAAGTAAAGGATTGCCCGACTCCGTACAGCTTGTATTCGGTGTGGTTATACACAAACTCCCAGGTGTAATTGACAACCGCAACGTTGTCACGGCTGGCGCTGCCGTCGAAGAAGGCCGTGCCCCCCGCGTGTATGGCGATGTCCCCGCCGGCATCCGCTGAGGGCGGGGTGATATCGAGGACGGTTACATTTACCGTATCGGTGGCCCAGTTTCCAACGGCATCGGAAACATTCAATTGAATCTGGAAATGTCCCGCGTTATCGAATTGAAAACTAAGTTCAACTCCGTAAAGTTGAATTTCTTTCTCATTTATCGTGAACGTCCAGGAATAATTCGTGATCTCTACGTTATCGTAACTTGCGCTGCCGTTGAAATGGACCAGCTCATGCTGGTTGACGATGACATCATCACCGGCATTGGCAATCGGTCCGTAAGAATCCCGTACAGTTATATTCATGGTATCCGTAGCCCAATTCCCCCTCGTATCTGTGATATTAAGAGTAACTTCATATTGTCCAAGAGTGTGAAATGTGAATGAGGTAGAACACTCGTAGAGGTGAATTACCGTTTCATCATACAAGAAAATCCAGGTGTAGTTCGCAATTTCCGTGTTATCAATACTCAAACTGCCGTTAAAAAAGTATGTCTGTCCCAACTCGATGATCACATCCGGACCTGCTTTAGCACGGGGAAGTTCGATATCGAGAACATGGACCATCTTCAGGTCGGCATCCTCGTATCCCTTCGAGTCTGTTACGGTCAATAACACTTCATAGCTTCCAGCTAAGGCGAATGTAAATATATTCGTTGGACCATGAATCTGAATCAGAGTGGAGTTATAGGAAAATGACCACGTATAATCCGTGATGAATGGATGTCCATTGGAACCAGAACCGTTAAGATGAACGATGTCATGTTGCTCGATGGTAACGTCAGGTCCTGCGTCGGCAATGGGTCTAAATCCAAAAAATGGCTGACTCAGTGGATGGATATCCCTGACATTGCTCGGTCCAGATATATTGTAAGGTTGATCGACTACCCCATCGCCGTTTGAATCTGGAGAGGTCCAATCGGACCAATAGTTCCCCTCATTTGGTGTATTCCATCGATTACCATATCCATTGTCCTCGGCCTGTTCCTGTTCGCCATTATTTCCATAGAAGTTGTTATGATGGACAATATTATCGGAAGTCCCTATGTCCAATTTAACCGCATATCGAGTATTTTCATGAAACTGGTTCGAATAAATTTGGTTTGAATATGAGTCTTTCATATATATGGCATCTTGGGAGTTGTTGTTAAGTGTATTATTGATAATATTGTTTAAATGAAAATCGTCAAGATAAATACCATATGTATTCAAACTGAATGTGTTGTTTTGTACCAGATTATTGGAACCATGTAGGACAATGCCACAGCTGTTTTGATTACAGGTACTATTTTTCATTACATTTCCATTTCCGTTTGTCTCAATACCTAAATATGAATTGTTATTACATTTATTTTTCATTATTAGATTGTTGGAACCGTGCAAGACGACGCCATGTGTATTGTCATTGCACATATTTTCTTCTATTATGTTTTCATTGCTACTTCCGTCAATCCCGGAATTTAAATTGTTATTGCATGTATTATTGACTATAATGCAATTAACACTATTATCTATGTAGATCCCATAGTTTTCATTGTTAGAACAGTTATTGTCGATTATTATATTATTAGAACCGGAGACAGAAATGCCACATGCCTGGTCATCAAACGGAAAACCACACATATTAAAACAACAAGTGTTGTTCGAGATCCAATTGTGATTTGAACGAAAAACAGATATCCCACAACCAGCAAGATCATCCATTCCACCAAAGTAATAACCATTCGAATCACAGGTGTTATTTTCAATTGTGCAATGGGATGAATCGCAAATTCTAATTCCATCTTTACATTGACTGAATGCACTGTTCGCAACAGTAACCTTATGCGATGAATCAATCATTACTCCATACGATCCATTTATTGATGAACAATCCGATATGAACGTTTCATTTGAACTAGATACATTAATCCCCTCTCCCCATGTGTCCGAGATTATATGAAATCCACGGAGATTCACAAAATCTGCAAGGACATCGATAATCGGTCTAATTAAATCATCTGTAGTACCGTCAATGGTCGTATTCATCCGGGCAGCCCCAATTAAGGTAAGTTTCTTGGTAATGACTAAATCTTCATAGTACATCCCCGCCTCCACGTACACCGTATCCCCCTCGCTCGCATTATCCACCGCCCACTGTATCCGCGTATAATCCCCTCCACCAGATGCATTCACCACGATTGTATTCCCCATCACCCGCACCCCCGGCGCTTCACCCGCATGCGAGGTGGACACCCCCATCATTAGCAGGGAGCACAGTACCACCAGGAAGGCAGTAGCGAGACAGACGAACCTATTCATCGTCACCCTCCGCGCGTACTCTCCCCAATTTTTCCTCGTCGCCCTCACCATCCACATCCACATCCCCCGCCGCGGGCCGGGGATGGCCGGTGCGGCGCCGGGCGCGCGGGCGGCGGAC